>NZ_PDEL01000003.1:205470-408261 GCF_002556465.1 Klebsiella sp. MBT K-1
TCTCTCTATGCCGCCGGGGTTCAAGCCCCCGCAACATTGCGCCTCACCGGGCGAACCCGGCTTGCCGATGATTCTACGGCGCTCTTCCGATTTCAGCACCCGGCCCTGGCGCGTTATTCGAGGCGCCTTCCACAGTTTACGACTGGTCTTTATTTGCCAGCCATACCAGCAGCTTCAGGCTGGCGGAATAATAGTCGTCCTGGGCACTAATCTGCGGCTCGGCCTGCGCTTCGCCAAGGGTTAAATCGCGTACCGCCAGTAGCCCGCCGGTCATAAACCACGGCGCCACTTCATCGGTATTGACGTTGATCCACGCCGGCGTTTGCAGACGCGGATAGCGCTGGAACCAGTTTTTCCATGGCGTCAGCAGGCTGCTTTTCGGGTCGTTCCAGTAAACATACAGCGGAATACGGATCGCATCGAAGCTCATCCGCGTCGGCCACTCTTTTGCCGGCTCCATCCTGCCGTCCGCTCTTAAGGCGACCCAGTCGCTGGGAAGCTGAGATGTCCCCCACGCCATTTTCCCCAGCAGCGCCTGACCATCGCTTTGCAGCTTTCGCCAGGCGGTTAAATGCGTCCGCGCGGCGAAGGCCTGCCATGCCGGAAAGATAAAGTAGGAGGGATTAAGGTTCAGATGATCGTTGAGATAGAATCCCTTCGCGCCCGGAAGCATGACCTGACGGCCGGCGAAGGTGACCACCGTGGACTTCAGTAGCGAAGCGGTTATCGCATCCGACGCGCTGCCGTAGGATTTTTCATGCCACTGCTGCTGCGCGCGCAGCAGCGCCCAGGCAATCAGGGTATCGCCATCGGTGGCATCGTTTTTATCCGCCACCGGATTAGACGCCACCGGATTATAGCGCCAGTAAAATAGCCCGTTTTCTTTGTTACGCAGCGTTTTATCGGTCCACTGCCATAGCTTGTCAAAGGCGGGGCGATCGTTATTGGCCACCGCTAATAGCATGGCAAAACCTTGCCCTTCGGTATGAGAGACGTTGCCATTGCCGGTATCAATAATGCGCCCGTCCGGCATCATAAAACGCGATTTATAGCTTTCCCACGCCGTATCGGCCCACGCGTGGGGAAGCATCATCATCGTCGTCACCACGACTGTCGCTAAAGCACGCAAGGACATAAATTCACCCTTCAGGGATGGAAGTAAAGAAACTGAACGTCAGAGACCGAAAACAGCCGCTCGCGCTGTAAAACCACATGCGCCGCGCCGCCCTGTCCCTGTAGCCAGCGGGAATAAAGCCCCTCGAGTATGGCACAAAACGCATTACACCAGCGTACGCGGCGCGCTTCATCGCGGCTCACCGGCAGCGCCTGATGGCGTAACCGCAGGCCATCATCGCTCACCTCAACGCTCACCAGTCCCCACTGAAAGCGGCTGAGCTGCGCATTAATATGGGCTTCCAGCTCACCGATCGTCTCCGACTCCGGCAGCGGATGCTCATCGGCCAGCGCCTCGCCCATTTGCCGCAGAAAGGGCTGACTCTCCAGTTCGCCCGCGTTGTTGACCATGCCATCAACCATAATCAACAGCAGATCGAACCACCCGGCAGGCGTTTGCTGCTGCTGAAACCAGGCCGTCACCAGCGCATTATTATTGTCCGTCATGATCAGCGATCTCCCAGCATGTAGCGGATATAAAGGCCGGCGGTGCTCTCGTTATAATCGCCAAAGGTGTCATAGCCCACCTGGCCGCCGAGCGTCATCTGTTTATTCACTTTGTAATCCGCACCGGCGCGCAGCGTATAGCCGATGCCGCTCTTCGACGTGGCTGAATAGTACGCCTCTTTGGCAAAACCGTTGCTCACAGCGGTCTCGAGCGTCTGCTGCCACTCGGCGTTGGTCGGGAAATAGGCGCTCTTATCCTGACTGTACGATTGATACCCCACCGAACCGCCAAGCTTCATCGTCCAGTTATCATATTTCTCCGTCAGGCTGACCGGCAGCGACACGCTAACGTAGTTCTGCGGGCTGAAGTAACCCCCTTGCCCGTAGGTGAAGTAGCTGAGGTTTTTCGAGTAATCCATGTAGCTCATACTCAACCCGGTCTGCAGCTGACGATACTCATCGTGGTATGGCCGCAGATAAACCCCGGCGTTGGCGTTAATGCTGGTGTTGCTGGCGACGTTTTGTCCCAGGTAGCTATAGCCCCCGCCGCCGACGTAGAAACCGGCGTCGCCGTCGTCATAGCTTAGCTGCAGGGTACCGCCGTTTTTAGTCACCTGTCCCCAGGTCTTGCCGGAGTAGGAATCCTTCAGCCCCACCCAGGAGAGCAGGCTATCGGTCAGCGAACGACGCTCGCCGATAAAAATCAGCGACAGGTAGTTGGTCAGCTTCGGCGACCACTTCACGCCGCCCACCACGGTATTCAGATCCTGACCCAGCGGCGTGCTGCCGATATCGACGCGATAATCGTCGCCGCTCAGCGCCAGCGCCAGCTCCACGCCGTTGGCTTTCTGCGAATCGGTTGAGCCGCTGGCCTGATCAACGTTAGGTTTCAGATTTGAAGAAGCCAGATAGCTGGCGACCTGCCCGGGTTCATATTTTCCCAGCTTCGCCAGATTCTCCATGCCGCTGCTGGTGGTGGCGTTAAAGTCTGAAGCATTCAGCGTGCCGAGACCGCTCAATGTCTCCGCCCCCGGATTGTTGGCAAAGTACGTCGTGCGCTCGGTAGGGGTCATCGCCGCAATTGCCGCCTGCTCGCTGGTGGCGGTGGAGATCATATTGGAGACCGCGTTTGATAGCGGATTCGCGCCATAGCGCCGCCAGGCGTCGCCGGTTGCCGTCCCTGCGTTCAACGTAATTGGCGTCACGGTAAAGTCGAAACGCGAATCACCGAACGGCGAGGAGGACCAGGTCAGGGGGGTTTTAATTTCGGTCAGCTTGCTGGTGCCGGATTCGCCATCGCGGCCGCGAACCTCCATACCCCCCTGCAGCCAGGTGCCGGTTTTTTCCTGTAAGGTCTCCATCATGGTGTCCACCTGGCGCAGCATTCGGGTCTGGGCGGTTTCGACCGGCAGATCGGTGCGCTGGATCCCCGGCAGCGTGCTGCCATCGCCCGTCGATACCTGAGAAACCTGCCACGGCATATATTGCCCGTAGGTGGAAGCGGTACGCGTCGCCGCCGGCGTACGCGAGACGCCGACAAACGGATTATCCGCCGCCAGCACGCCGCCCACGGTCGGCGTTTGCGTGCCATTGCTGCTCTGTAACCCCAGCAGCCTTCCGCGAGCGCTGCGCAGATAGGTCATCGCCTGCTGATGATGCCCCTGCGATTCGGCAACGCGCGCCAGCAGCAGCAAACGGTCCGGCGAATTATCCGGCCGCAGCCCGCCTGCCAGCTGCGCCGCCCGGTCGTTATCGCCCGCCGACAGCGCGACATCAATAGCTCCGCTGCGCGCGTCCTGGGTCGGCGTATCGCGGGTCATCAGGTAGTCATAGACGACCCCGGCCTCTTTATTCATTTTGCCGCTCTGATAGAGACGCGCCATGGCGAACATCAGGTCGGTATTTTGCGGGTCGCTTTGCATCGCGCCCATCAGCTTGTCATACGCCGCCGCGTAGTTGCCCTGCTCGCGCAGGTGGTCCGCTTCGTTAATCACATAGCCGTTGCGGATACTGGCCAGCTGCGTCGGCGTACTGCTCGCCTGCAGCTGCGGGTTGGTGAGCAGCCTCTGCGCTTCGTTAGTCAGGCCTGCCTGGTTAAGCACCGTCACCTGGTCTGCGTAATCCCCGGCATTGCCCGAGATACCGCCGTTAATACTGTTGCGCACCAGCGATACCGCGGTGGTCACATCGCCGCTCTGGGCCAGCAGGCGCGCCAGTTTACCCACATCCGCCGGGGCTTTTGGCGGCGTCGCGGCCATCGCCCTTAGCGTATTGGAAGCCGCGACGGTATTCCCCTGCGCCAGATAGCCCTGCGCCGTCGCCAGCTGCAGGTTGTAGTTCACCCGCTGATGTAAATCGCGCATCTGGCTGGTCTGGCTGGCGGGAGGAATTCTCGCCAGCAGCGTTTGCGCCTGCTGCCAGCCGCCGTTCTCGCTGGCGAAAAGGGCCGCGGCGTATAAGGAGTTACTGCTGGCGCCGGGACGATACGCGGCGCCCATGATCGCGTTCGCCTCGCCGTCGTTACCGGACTTTTGCAGCAGTCGGGCCAGATCGAGGCGCATCCACGCATCGTCCGGATAACGAGAAACGCCCTGGCGCAGCGTGGCGATTGCCCCGGTCACGTTTCCGCCGCTGGCCTGCTCCTGCGCCTGCCGACGCAGCGAGTCTCCGGGCGTCCCGGTGACCACGCGCGGCTGCAGTTTTTGCTGCAGGCTTTCCGGCAGCGTTCGCAGCATCGCCTGGGCTTCCGCGGTTTTATTCTGTTCACGCAAAACGTAATAGAGATTCTCCCGGGCGGGGCCATTTTGCGGCTGGTCGTTAAGCAGCGCCCGCAGCGTTTGTTCGGCCTGGGGCAGATCTTTGTTGTGCCGCAGAACGTCGGCGCGGAACAGTTTCGCCGCCGAGCCCTGGGCTCCGCTCTGCTGCGCCAGCGGCGCGGAGAGCGCCAGCGCTTGGCTAATATTGCCTTGCTTCCAGGCCTGCTGCGCCTGCGCGAGCTGGCCGTAAAACAGCGCATCGGCCGCCTGCTGGCGCCGGGTTTCAGAACTCTCGCCGCCGAGATCCGCCGCCCGGCTCAAATATTGAGAGGCCGCCTGAAAATCGCCGCTGCGCTGGGCGATATAGCCCATCCCGGCAAGCGCGTCAGCGTCCTGCGGATTGGTTTGCAGGACCTGTTCAAACTGCTGCTTCGCCGCGGCGGTATTGCCGCTGTTCAGGTCAGAGTAGCCCTGACCGCGCGCCTGGCCGCTGCGCCGTTCACGGAAGTAGTTTTGCACTTCGCTATCCTGCGGGTGGCGCTGCATCCAGGTATCGTAAAACGGTTCATCCCCCGGCTGCGGCCCCATCCACAGCAGCGCCTGGCGCAGCCCGGCATCGGCCTCTTTGCTGCCGCTGGCCATCGGCTCCAGCATAGCGATCCCTTCCCGCCGGGTCTCTTCGCGCCAGGTCAGCGCCTTACCCAGGGCTACGCGCGGCCCGTTCTCTTGCGGATGCTGAGCGACGTACTGACGCAGTTCGCTCACCGCCTGCGAATAGAGCGACTTGTCGCTGGCCATCGTCATGTAGTATTCCGCCGCCAGACCGGAAGGCGGAACGTTACCGTTAAACATACTCCGCCAGGTCGCCAGCGCGGCGGGCACGTTGCCGCTGCGCGCCTGCTGTCTTGCCAGGTTTAGCTGTCCCTGGGGGACCTGGGCCATTTTTTTGGCGCTATCCAGATCCTGCAAGCCGGGACTGTTGGGCGCCGCTTTCTCCAGCCGCGCCCGCCACTGGGCCGCGGCCTGCAGGTTGCCCCCCTGCTGCGCCCACAGCGCCATCAGGTACAGCGCCTGAGCGTTATTGGCATCCACCGATAACACTTTTTGCAGCGATTCCATCGCCAGCTCATCGTGGGATTTTTCATGCCAGTAGTTGGCCTGGGCAAACAGCGCCTGTAGCGCCGCATCGTTACCCGCCGCCTGCGCCTCGCCAAACGCGCCCAGCGTCAGCGCGCCGGACAGGCACAGCGTGGAAAATTGACGGGCCGCCTTATTATTCATTCTGCTGACTCTTTTCATTGGCTCTCTCCCGACTCCAGGCGCTTACGGGCATGACGTTTAAACATGGCGGTCAGCGCCAGTCCCAGAATCGATGTGGCGATTAACCCCAGCACCGCCAGCAGTCCGGAGTGCTGGTTGGCGTACCACACCGCCATCATGTACCACGGCATCTGGCCGCTGGGGAACGGCGTACTGACCTGGAAACTACGCACGCCGTTATCGCTGGTAATCACCGCCGTATCGCCGCGAATACCGGCATTGATGCGCGGTGAATTAAGGTCGTCTTCGAGTTTCGCCAGCTGATCGTCGCTGCTGGCCATCGCCACCACCACCACTCGCTGCGGATTCCACGGCGAGCGATAGCTGATAAACCCTCGCCAGGCGCTGCTGGAGGAGAAATAGCGATCGGCATCCACGCCGTCGGAGGCCCAGTCGCCGCTCAGCCGGCGCTGAATTTTCGCCCATAGCGCCGGTTCACGCACGCTCAGTATGTTTTCGACCGGATTATAGGGAGAGTCGGCCAGCAGGCGCTGGTTAAACGCTTTTTGGTCAAGCGCGCTCACCGCCAGCACATCGCGATCGCGCAGGAAAGGCGAATTGGCGGCGTCGTCAGGAACGCCCAGCATCACGCGGTTATTGGCCAGCGCTTTGCCGGTCGAGTTCCCCGAGCGGGCGGCCAGATTCAGCATCATCGCGACCTGGGTTTCCGAAGGCCGCTCCGGCAGCAGCAGCGTGGTTTGCGAGTAATCCGCTAGCCGGGAGAACGGGAACGACGCGCCGACAAAGTAGGAGAGATTCGGCAACAGCGAGAAGTGCCGCGTGCCGCTCAAATCGATCCACGAGTCGTCGGTAATGCGGCTCTTGATCGTGCTGTTCAGCAGCACTGAACAGGGAGCGCTATCCTTCGGCACCAGATTAAAATAGAGCGACAGCTGGTTATCGCCGTAAATCAGATACGGCGCCAGCGGGATCGTAAAACGCTCCTGACGCGCATCGCCGCCCAGGTGACGCCAGAGCTTCTCCAGCGGCCCCTGTTTGTTCATCGGCAGGTTGTTGAGGAAGGTGTTGTTGAGCGTCACGCTAAGCAGCGACTTGTCCTCGTTAATCCAGCTCTCCGACGGGAAACGATAGCCAATCTGCAACGGAATGGTTTCGCCATCCCACAGATAGAGATCCGGCGCGGCGCGGAAGGCGACGCGCAGCGGCTCATGCCACACGCCGCTGACGGTCATACTTTGATCCTGGCGGATCAGCTCGCTGATTTTTACCGGCCGATCGGTGGCGATCCAGCGCGGGGCGTCGTACGGCTTGCCGACGGGAATCGACTGCGGATCAACCTCCATACTGGCCGTCTGCAGGGCGAAATCACCGCGGGTCAGGCGCCAGGCGGCCATCCGCAGCGCGGCGTCATTCTGCCCGACGATCAGCAGCAGCTTATAGGCCGGGTTGCCGGGATTCTCAACGATCCGCAGCAGCGGCTTGTCGGTTTGCGGCAGCGTCAGGCCGCCCACCCGATCGCCGGGGTGGCCGATGATAATGCCGTGCTTCTCGGGCAGGCGATCGCGCAGCGCGTCAAAGGCGATACCGCGATAATCGGCCTGAATACCCAGCCACGACGACACCAGCGCCGCAGCGCTAAAGATGTCCGCCGTCGATTTCTCCGGATAAGCGATAGCGATATCCGCCGGCGTCATCTGCATACTGTCGAAAAATGGCCGCGGGAAGTGGCTTAAATCGTTGCTGATATTGAGCTGCTGGCTCTCCCAGCTAAAGTGCGAGGCGGGCAAAATAGTCACCCGCGAGGTGTCGTGAATATCGAGCCGGCACTGCATCGCATCGCCGTCGTTAATCTTAAAGCTCAGGTTGTTGCTGGAGACCATCAGCGCCGCCGGAATATCCAGCTGATAGTGCGAGATCTCCTCGCCGTCCGCGCCCAGCGGCAGCGTGCCGAGCGGCTGGCCGTTGAGCATTAACTGCAGCGTGGCGTTGCGGGCCGCCATCTCCGGCGAGACCTTAACCTCCAGCATCAGCTGGGCGTGGGTCACCACCTGATCGGAGGGCAGCGTAAAGCTGGCGCCGCCCTGGTTTTGTCCGCCGCTAAGGATGATGCCGTCCGGCATACCCATCTGCGTCAGGTTCAGATTACCGCCGACAATCGGCGTTAGCGGTACCGTATCAGGAATGCCGGCTGCGACCGGCGGCGGCATCGCGGGTAGCGAAGCTGGCTGATCGACGTTTGCCGGCGCGGGCTCCGTCGCGGCGGGCGAATTCGCCTCGGCCGCCGATGCGCCGTCGGCTTCCGCCCCGGATAGCGGAAAGTTAAGCTGCGGCAATGCGTCAGCGGGCGTTTCCTCGCTATGCAGCGTCGGCGCAGAGAGCATCCCGGCCAGCAGCGCAAGCGTCGTTAAGCGTTTCATAAGCTACCATCCTCCTGCGCGGGATTGGCCGCAGGCGGCTGGCGACGCTGGCTGCGGCGCGTTTTCCACGTCAGCCAGAACAGTTCAAACACGCAGCGCAAAATGGTGGCAAAAGAGCGGAACGGGTTATCCTGCGGACGCGGCGGGTTAATCCACGCATCGGCGCGAGCCAGCACCACGCGCACCAGTTCGCGGCGGCGGGAAAGCTGAATATTTTCATCAAATTGCAGGCGGATAAAGCGCTCGTCGGCGGTGATCTGGCGTACCGGAATCGAGATCGCCCCGGACTGGAGGATCAGCTCAATCTCTTCAATTTCATCCTGCAGGTGACGGTTATCCGGCGCGCTAACGCGACAGCCGCCCATTGACAGGTCCGCGGTGTGGCTGCGGGAGACAATGCCGCTGGCGTAGTGGATAAGCACCGGGATATCGACGTCAATACGAATCGTTTTTCGCACCTGACGGGTTTCGCGCGCCACCGCAATCGCGGCCAGCAGGAAGATCAGGCTGTAAATCCCCCAACCGACGTTCAGCGCGATAACGTTCGGGTCTGAGCCAAAGTAGTCATGGCCGATGGCGCGGACAATACCGAATATCACGCCCAGGCCCAGCAGACAGGCAACGACCAGGTGCGGCCTGACGACGGTAAAGTCGAAGTAGCCCACGTCCAGCAGGCCGCCTTTATCGGTCACGTTGAATTTCCCGCGTTTGGGGAAAATCATCGTCACCAGCGTCGGCAGCACCAGGTGGAACGCCAGCACGATATCGTAGATTTCCCCCCAGAAGCTGTAGCGATAGCGACCGTTCATGCGCGAGCCGACATAGATCGCGAGGAACAGATGCGGCAGCGCGTAAGAGACGATCAGGCTGGCCGAGGAGTAGATAATATTGAGGTTAAATAGCAGGTAGGCCAGCGGCGCGGTGACAAAGACCACGCGCGGCAGGGCGAACTGGTAGTACAGCATGGCGCTGAGGTAGCACAGGCGCTGCTGAAAGGTCAGCCCGCGGCCCAGCAGCGGGTTATCCAGACGGAAAATTTGCGTCATCCCGCGCGCCCAGCGGGTACGCTGAATCACGTGCACCACCAGGCGTTCGGTAGCTAAACCCGCCGCCAGAGGGATATCGAGGAATGCCGACTTCCAGCCCAGACGCTGGAACTTCAGCGCGGTATGGGCATCTTCGGTCACGGTCTCAACCGCAAAGCCGCCGATCTGCTCCAGCGCGGCGCGGCGAATGACGGCGCAGGAGCCGCAGAAGAAGGTCGCGTTCCAGTTGTCGTTCCCCTGCTGAATCGGGCCATAAAACAGCATCCCTTCGTTAGGAATATTGCGGCCAACGGAGAGGTTGCGCTCAAAGGGATCCGGCGAGTAGAAATAATGCGGCGTCTGCACCAGCGCCAGCATCGGGTCGTTGAGGAATCCGCCCACCGTCGCCTGCAGGAAGACGCGGGTTGCCACGTGGTCGCAGTCAAACACGCAGATAAGCTCGCCGTGGGTCAGCGTCATCGCGTGGTTGAGGTTGCCCGCCTTGGCGTGTTTGTTGTCGTTACGGGTGATATACCCAACCCCAACGTCGGCGGCGAAGACCGCAAATTCATTGCGCTTCCCGTCATCCAGTAAATAGATTTTTAATTTATCTTTTGGGTAATCAATGCATTGCGCAGCGAGCACGGTATCACGCACCACTTCAAGCGGTTCGTTATAGCTGGGAATATAGATATCGACCGTCGGCCACTTGCTCATATCATCCGGCAGCGGGACGATTTCACGCTTTAGCGGCCAGACCGTTTGCAGGTAGTTAAGCAGCAGCATCACCCAGATATAGACTTCCGCCAGAAACAGCCCCATCCCCAGAATCGCTTCGATGGTGGAGTTAAAATGCAGGGTCTGCGTCAGACGGAAATACATATAACGGGTCGACATCAGCAGCGATGTCACCACCATGATGACGGAAACGCTGCGATTTTTACTGAATCCCATCAGGAAAAGAATACCGATGCTCAGCAGGCCAAAAATATACTGCTTTTGGCTGTCCATCGGGGTGATCACCACCAGCACGGCAATCGGCGAAAGCACCAGTACCAGCAACCAGAAAAGCGTCTTTTTCATTCAGCAGCCCTGCAATTAAATTAAAGCCCTGACCTGCGAGGCTGGCTATGCACCTTGCCGTCACCAATATTGATACCCAACAGCGCAGAAATTTTTTTGGCAATAATTTCAATATCAAAGGCGGCTGCGGAGGATGAATTAAAGTCAAGGATCGACTTCTGGGAAGCATTCGCTTCCACCACGCTTTCATCACGATGGATGATGCCCAGCAGACGATCGCCCAGCTTTTCTTCCATCAACGCCGTGACATCGCGACTCACCTGGCGACGGTTATCGCTCTGGTTAATCACAAAATAGTGTCCGTGTTTATGGTTGAGCTCACCCCCGGTCAACCGCTGATTGTCGACGTGCGACAGCACGGACATTGAAGCGGTATCCGCCAGCAGCGGTACCAGATGCAGGTCGGCAAGCGAAGTGAGCGCCTTCAGCGCGGGCGAAGGGCCCGGCGGCAGGTCGGCGATGGTAATCAGCCCCGGATAGTTGAGTAATGCCGCCAGGCCGCGCGTCAGGAAATGCTCGTCGTGGGTCAAACGTTCATCAAAGGACTGCCGCTGGGCTTCACTCACGTCGCCGTAGGGCAAGACGAAAATATTGCTGCCGGCGCTTAATACGCACTGGCTCCAGTCATGGAGCTCCAGCGCTTTCGCGACATAGCCGCGCTCATCGCTAAGCGGGACGCCAAAATGCAGGCGCAGGGCGTTCTGCACATCAAAATCGAGGGCCAGAACTTTGCTGCCAGCGCGGGCCAGCGCCCAGGCCAGATTTGCCGCCAGGGTCGTCTTTCCTACGC
Organism: Klebsiella sp. MBT K-1; assembly: GCF_002556465.1. NCBI lineage: Bacteria > Pseudomonadati > Pseudomonadota > Gammaproteobacteria > Enterobacterales > Enterobacteriaceae > Klebsiella > Klebsiella sp. MBT K-1. Next base: position 216,443 of record NZ_PDEL01000003.1, read on the forward strand.
CGCCTTTCGGTGAACACACGCAGATCAACGGCATGTCGCGATCCTCTCCAGGAGTGATTTCAGTGACTGATCTTTATCTTTTGCTACCGGCTCTGCGGTTTTTGTCGCAAAGAGATGGGCAAACCCTTCCGCCGTCGGCGCTATCGCCGGACGAGGCCTGGCCGGAGGGACAGGTATCGGCTGAGCAGCAGGTCGAGAAACCGTCGCCAGGGAAGCGGGTTCAGCCGCGGGCGCGCTTTCCGGCGCCGCGGGCACTACGGCCATCCTGTCCGTCACGGGAACAGGCTGCGGCGCGGAAGGCGGGATACTCAACGCTGGCGCCGGCGCAGATGGCGCAGGGACGGTTTGAACGACAGCGCGCTCCACCTGATGAAACATATCGGCAGGAACCCGCTGCGGCACAGGTAGGGAGACCGATCCCCCCATTGCCAAAGAAGACTCTTCCTCTGCGGGAATAAGTTGATTGAGAATAACCCAATCCCCTTTTTCACCGGCGGCGGCTTCTGATGAGAGGTCCTTGAATTTTAGACTGTGTGTCCGCGTCTTTTCCTTGAAGCGCTGCAAATCATCATAATGGTTCATAGATAACCTCATGATTTAAATACATCATATTTAATCTGTTTTAATTGTCATTCTACGCCGCTAAAGCATAGTTTAATTTGTTGTTTTTTGGGCATTTACCCGGCGTTACGACCGTCACAATACGCTAACTTTAGTCGCGATTTGATTATTTGGATAAGTCAGGTTGGTGTAATTCCATAGGGATAGTGCGGCTACACTAACAGCTCTTTTTCAAAATGATAGCCCCATTTTTTGGGCGGCGACGCCGTCATTCCCCCCGCAGCCTGCCAGGCTATTCGCAGAGAGTAGTTTTTTATACTGCCTTAATTTTAAAAAACGGCGTAATACACGCCAGCCGACGGCTAAAGAGAATACATTTTAATATTTTTTAAGGCGTTTAGAAATCACTCCCCGCGCTTAATTAAAATAATAAATAATGTTCCGCCGTAAAATAAATAGCTCAGGATGTTATCTAAAAACCAGGAATATAAAGCGTTGACCGAACAACAAAGAACAGTTTTGTGAAACACTCTTGCCGCTTATGCGCAACCAGAAAAGTAATAATGATGATAAAATAAAATATATTCATGGAGTTAGCTTAAATTTCAGCGATAACATTTCCTCTGGCGTACGGCAGCGTCATTGTTCGTTGTAGATTGTTCCATCGGCGCTGAATAATGGCTAAAAAAAAGCCGATGCGCAGGCTTCGGCTTTGGTTATCAGCGGTCTCAATCAGCTCAGCGGCTTCTCGCCGTTTTGATCTTCATCGACGGCAAAACAGGCCACCAGCTGGCCGCCGTAATCCTTCAGCTGCGGCTGAAGCTGGGTGCATGGGCCAAAACGGCGACGACAGCGGGCGTTAAACGCGCAGCCCGGCGGCGGATTCAGGGGGCTCGGCAGCTCGCCGGTCAGCTTGATGCGCTCGCGGCGGTCATCCGGGTTCAGGCGCGGCGTAGCCGACAGCAGCGCCTGAGTGTACGGATGCTGCGGGTTGTTGAAGATTTGATCCTTCGACCCTTTTTCCACACAGCGGCCTAAGTACATCACCATCACCTCATCCGCGATGTGCTCCACGACCGACAGATCGTGGGAGATAAAGACGTAAGAAAGCCCCAGATCCTGCTGCAGATCCATCATCAGGTTCAGCACCTGCGCGCGCACCGAAACGTCCAGCGCGGAGACCGGTTCGTCGGCGATCACCACGTCCGGGTCAAGCATCAGACCGCGGGCGATGGCGATACGCTGACGCTGGCCGCCGGAGAACATATGCGGATAGCGGTCGTAGTGTTCCGTTTTCAGGCCCACTTTGGCCATCATCGCCAGCGCTTTCTCCCGGCGCTGCTCCTTACTTAAGCTGGTGTTGATCTGCAGCGGCTCTTCCAGAATCTGCCCCACCTTTTTACGCGGGTTCAGCGAACCGTAGGGGTTCTGGAACACAATCTGGATTTTCTGCCGGCGCAGCTTCTGCGCCTGCGGATCGTGCTTAAGCAGATCCTGTCCCTGATAATAGAGCTCGCCGCCGGTAGGAATTTCAATCATCGTCAGCAGACGGCCGAGCGTCGATTTACCGCAGCCGGACTCCCCGACAACTGCCAGCGTTTTACCGCGTTCAAGGGTAAACGAGACGCCGTCCAGCGCTTTGACCAGGCGTTCCGGCGCAAATAGCCCCTTCTTCACCGGATAGTATTTCTTCAGATCGGTGGCCAGCAACAGAGGCTGTTGCGTGGTGGCCTCATGCGTACTCATAGCCCTGGCCTCCCGGCATCATCAAGTGGGTAATGACATTTTGACTGACGACCGCCGTTAAGCAGGTTCAGTTCAGGTTCTTCACTGCGGCATTTGTCCGTTGCATACGGGCAGCGCGGGTTGAGCAGGCAGCCGCTCGGACGGTCATATTTACCCGGCACCACGCCCGGCAGCGAGGCGAGGCGAGCTTTATCCTGAGCGAACTCCGGCAGCGCGCGCAGCAGCGCCTGCGTATAGGGGTGGCGCGGGGCGCGGAAGATATCCTTCGCATCGCCGGTTTCCACTACCTGGCCGGCGTACATGACGATGATTTTGTGCGCCGCTTCGGCCACCAGCGCCAGATCGTGGGTAATCAGGATCAGCGCCATATTCTCTTTCTGCTGCAGCTCCAGAAGCAGCTCGATGATCTGCGCCTGAATGGTGACATCCAGCGCCGTCGTGGGTTCATCGGCAATGAGCAGCTTTGGCCGACAGGCAATCGCCATCGCGATCATCACGCGCTGGCTCATGCCGCCGGAAAGCTGGTGCGGATAGACATCGAGACGTGAAGCCGGGTCGGGGATCCCCACCAGCGTCAGCAGGTCAATCGCCCGCTGAATACGCGTTTTCTTATTACCGCCCTGATGGACCTTGATGGCTTCCATAATCTGGTAGCCGACGGTATAGCACGGATTCAGACTGGTCATCGGGTCCTGGAAGATCATCGCCACTTCCGCGCCCACCAGCTGGCGACGCTCTTTTTCGGAAATGCGCTTCAGGTCGCGACCGTTAAACTCCAGCTTTTCCGCCATCACCCGGCCGGGATAGTCAATCAGCCCCATAATCGCCAGCGAACTGACCGATTTGCCCGAGCCGGACTCGCCGACGATACCGACCACTTCGCCCTGGTTTACGCTGTAGCTTACGCGGTCTACGGCGCGGAACGGCGTCCCTTCGTCGCCGAAGTGCACCGAGAGTTTATCTACATTTAATAACGCCATCTCGAACCTCTTACTGCTTCAGTTTGGGATCGAGCGCGTCACGCAGACCGTCACCCATCAGGTTAAATGCCAGCACCGTCAGCAGGATAGCGACACCCGGAAAGGTGACGACCCACCAGGCGCTCTGCGCGAACTGCAACACGTCGGAGAGCATCGTGCCCCACTCCGGTGTCGGCGGCTGCGCACCCATGCCAAGGAAGCCAAGAGCGGCCATATCGAGAATGGCGTTAGAGAAGCCCAGCGACGCCTGAACAATCAGCGGCGCAAGGCAGTTGGGAAGAATGTTGATGAACATCTGACGCATCGCCCCCGCGCCCGCCACCCGAGAAGCGGTCACGTAGTCGCGGTTGACTTCCACCAGCACCGCGGCGCGGGTCAGACGCACGTAGTGCGGCAGGGCGACAAAGGTTAGCGCCAGCGAGGCGTTGACGATGGATGGGCCGAAGATGGCCACCAGCACCAGCGCCAGCAGCAGGCTCGGCAGGGCCAGCATAATATCGACAACGCGCATAATGACCGAGTCAACCACGCCGCCAAAATAGCCAGCAATCAGGCCGAGCACCACGCCGAGGATCAGCGACAGCACCACCACCAGACAGCCAACCAGCAGCGACAGGCGCGCGCCGTACATCAGGCGCGACAGGATATCGCGACCGACGTCATCGGTGCCGAGCAGGTGGGTTACGCTGCCGCCTTCCTGCCAGAACGGCGGGGCCAGCAGCGCATCGCGGAACTGATCCGCCGGGTTATAGGGCGCGATGAAGTTGGCGAAGACGGCGATGATAATCATCACCGCGACGTAGGCCAGCCCCACGACGGCGCCTTTGTTGCGTTTAAAATAGTGCCAGAACTCCTGCAAAGGGGTCATTGGCACCGGTGCGGCGACAACTTTATTTTCAGTAACTTGTGACATGATGGCCCCTTACTTCTTATGCCGGATACGCGGGTTCACCACGCCGTACAACAGGTCGACCAGCAGGTTGACGAGAATAATCATCGTCGCCACCAGCAGCACCCCGCCCTGCACCACCGGATAGTCGCGGCGCTGCAGCGCATCAATCAGCCAGCGGCCAAGGCCCGGCCAGGAGAAGATGGTTTCGGTCAGGATAGCCCCCGCCAGCAGCGTACCGACCTGCAGGCCGATAACCGTGACCACCGGCAGCATCGCGTTGCGTAAAGCATGAACGACGATCACCCGCATCCGCGTCAGGCCTTTCGCGCGCGCGGTACGGATATAATCCTCGCCCAGCACTTCCAGCATCGACGAACGGGTCATACGCACGATCACCGCCAGGGGAATCGTCCCCAGCACCACGGCGGGCAGGATCATATGCATCACCGCATCGATAAAGTCGCCCGGCTCGCCCCAAATCGCGGTATCAATCAGCATAAAGCCGGTGAGCGGCAGGGTATCGTCGAGGAATACGGTATCGCTGATGCGCCCGGAGACCGGCGTCAGGTTGAGCTGCACCGATACCAGCATAATCAGCATCATGCCCCACCAGAAGATAGGCATGGAGTAGCCGGTCAGCGCGAGGCCGACGGAGGTGTGGTCGAAGATAGAGCCGCGTTTGACCGCCGCCAGCACACCCACCGGGATCCCGACGATGATGGCAAAAATCATCGCGCAGACGCCCAGCTCCATGGTGGCCTTAAAGCGCGGCACGAACTCTTCCCAGACGGGAATACGGCTTTTCAGCGAGATGCCCAAATCACCGTGCATCACGCCCCAAATATAGTTGACGTACTGCTGCCACATTGGCTTATCGAGGCCCATTTCGGCCAGCAGCTGCGCGTGACGTTCAGGGGAAATACCACGTTCGCCCGCCATAATCATCACCGGGTCGCCGGGGATCATATGAACGAAGGCGAAAGTGAGAAGGGTAATACCGATAAATGTCGGGATGACAAGTCCCAAACGTCGGAGAATGAACTGCAACATAACCCGGATTCTCTCTGGAGACGGCCCGCCTGGTGACAGGACGTCTGTATTGCTCACAAATGTCAATTCCCTCTCCCCAAGGCGGGGAGAGGGGAAACACGCTGTTATTATTCGATAGAGACGTTATCGAAGTGGTGTTTACCTAATGGATCGACCACGTAGCCTTTGACCTCTTTACGCACCGGCTCATAGACGGTGGAGTGAGCGACGATCAGCGCCGGAGCCTGATCGTGCATCACGACCTGAGCCTGTTTGTACAGCTCAATGCGTTTGTTGTGGTCATCGGTGGCGCGAGCCGGCTGAATCAGATCTTCAAACGGCTTGTAGCACCAGCGGGAGTAGTTAGAACCGTCTTTTGCCGCCGCGCAGCTGAACAGGGTGGCGAAGAAGTTATCCGGATCCCCGTTGTCGCCGGTCCAGCCCATCATGACGGTCTGGTGTTCGCCCGCTTTCGCGCGCTTCAGGTATTCACCCCACTCGTAAGTGACGATCTTGGCCTGGACGCCAACTTTAGCCCAGTCAGCCTGAATCATCTCAGCCATACGGCGCGCGTTCGGGTTATACGGACGCTGTACCGGCATTGCCCACAGGTCGATGGTGAAGCCTTTTTCCAGACCGGCTTCTTTCAGCAGCGCTTTCGCTTTCTCTGGATCGTAAGTGTAATCTTTAATGTCGTCGTTATAGCCCCACATGGTCGGCGGGATCAGGTTCTTCGCGGCCTGGCCTGCGCCCTGGTAAACGGCTTTGATAATCGCTTCTTTGTTTACCGCGTAGGTCAGCGCCTGGCGAACTTTGACATCATCCAGCGGCTTCTTCTCGGTATTGAAAGAGAGGTAGCCCACGTTCAGGCCCGGCTGCTCCAGCAGAGTGATGTTCTTGTCTTGCTTCATGCGCGCGATGTCTGCCGGGTTCGGGTACGGCATAATCTGGCATTCGTTTTTCTGCAGCTTAGCGTAGCGCACGGAAGCATCAGGGGTGATGGAGAAGACCAGGCGATCGATTTTCGGCTTGGCGCCCCAGTAGCCCGGGAAGGCTTTATAGAGAATACGGGAGTCTTTCTGGTACTGCAGCAGCTGGAACGGGCCGGTACCGATTGGGTTGAGGTCCACTTTCTCCGGCGTACCGGCTTTCAGCATGTTGTCGGCATACTCTTTTGACAGAATAGAGGCGAAGTCCATGGCGAGATCGGCAAGGAACGGCGATTCCGGACGGGTCAGCACGAACTGGACGGTATTATCGTCCACTTTCTTCACTTCGCTAATCAGGTCAGGTAACCCCATGCCTTCAAAGTATTCATAGCTGCCGCCAGACACTTTATGGTACGGGTTGTTGGTATTTTTTTGTCTGTCGAAAGAGAAGACAACGTCATCGGCGTTCAGCGTGCGAGTCGGTTTAAAATCTTTATTATCCTGCCACTTCACGTCTTTACGCAGATGGAAGGTATAGGTTTTCCCGTCTTCGCTAACTTCCCATTTCTCAGCCAGGCCCGGAATCACTTCCGTGGTGCCGGTTTTGAATTCTACCAGGCGGTTATAAATCGGCACTGAGCTGGCGTCATAGGTGGTACCAGAGGTGAAGAGCTGCGGGTTAAAGCCTTCCGGCGAACCTTCTGAACAATAAACCAGGGTCTTCGCTTGTACGCTTGCTGCAACGGTCATGGCAACCAGGCTCAGACCAAGCTTCAGCATCCCTGATTTTTTCAAGGAAATACTCATTATTCTGCTCCAAATGTGATGTTGTTTGCATATATCCGCCAGACCTTTATTTATGTTTTACCCGGTCCGGTCGGTGGTGCCCGAAGGCATTGAGAGAGATGGGGATTCCTTTCGCAAAAACGACTGAGTTGCAGTACGGATTCTCCATGAAATGCCCCTCATGCCCTACAATCTGTCAACAGAATGGGGAAACGTCAATACAGCCAACCTGGTTTTACATCCGGGGTGAGAATCGGCAGGCAAAGATTAAAAAAAGTGCAAAGCGCTATTTCCAGCAGAGAAATTTATGCTAGCGGCCAGTACGCAGAATAAACGCCTTAATATTTTCCGGCAGCCAGTGATAAGCAATTATGCCAAATGGTAAAAATTTCTTGCGATGTGACCAATATGTGAGCGATAAATAGCGTGAACGTTAAAACGCACAGCGGAAAATGCTGAAGTTATCCATAAGCTTCGCGAAAAAAGATCGGAGTATATATAAAAAAATACAATGGAAGATGTCACAAAACAGGGAATTGGCGGCAGGAAAGGGTAATGGGCGAGTTTTCTGACACTCTTAGGTAGAGCGCATTTTCCCGGAGGCGGTGCTGGGCACCTCTCCGCGCGACCGGCCCGCAGACAGCGGTGAACCCGTAGCCCGGGCAAGGCGCGTCAGGCGCCGCCCCCGGGGAGCAGAGCGCAGAGCAGCTGAATTTCCCGGAGGCGGTGCTGGGCACCTCTCCGCGCGACCGGCCCACAGACAGCGGTGAACCCGTAGCCCGGGCAAGGTGCGTCAGGCGCCGCCCCCGGGAGCAGAGCGCAGAGCAGTTGAATTTCCCGGAGGCGGTGCTGGGCACCTGTACCGGCGACAGACGCAAAAAAGCCTGCTCGTTGAGCAGGCTTTTCGAATTTGGTCGGTGATAGAGGATTCGAACCTCCGACCCCTTCGTCCCGAACGAAGTGCGCTACCAGGCTGCGCCAATCACCGAATGCGGGCGCATCTTACTGCTGCGATACACACCCGTCAATGCCTTATTATGAAAAAGTCGCTCAAGCGGCGAGAAACTCGCCACTCTGCTACTCCTTCTTCGCCGCAGCGTCAGGAACGTGGCACCAGTTGTTATATTGGTTAATCCCGCCGTCCGGCGAGGTATAGCCAAGACAGCCCATAATGGTGTCATACAGCTCGACGTGACGACGCGGTACCTTCATTGCCGCCTGCTGTTTCAGGCGCGCAAAGGAGGCTGCGTGGTCAGGCGACTCCAGATACTTATCCGACATCCACACCAGCATCGGCACGCGGAACTGCTCCGGCGGCGCCATCTTGCGCGGCGTCCCGTGCAGGTGTTCGCGCTCGTTGATGGACTCGCCGTGGTCGGCTGCATAGAAAACAATCGCCTTCTTATCCCGCAGCTGATCCAGCACGCTGACGATAAAGTGATCGACGTAGGTCACGCTGTTGTCGTACGAGTTAATCAGCTCAGCCTTCGAGCATTTATTATCGACGCCAACGCACTCCGGCTTCCATTGGGCAAAGCTGCGCGGATAGCGCTGGGTATAGTTAAAGTGCGACCCTTTGGTATGCAGAATAATCAGGTGCTTACCACTGGGATTCTTCGCCAGCCCGCGCTTCATTTCATCTACCAGCAGCATGTCGTCAACGCTCTTGCCGCGGTTACTCGGCTCAGCGCCAATCTGTTCGCGATAGGCGATGTTGTTCGCCATCGTGTTGCTGTAGAACCACATCTCGCTCTGCATGGCGTACAGGTTGCCGCTAAAGCCAAGCTGGTGGAGGACGGCAAAGACGTTCTGTTCTTTCAGCGTCCGCTGCGGGTTATCATCCGCCCCGCCCTGACGAACGAACATACAGCGCAGCGACAGCTTAGTGGCGGTATCGCAGGAGTATCCGCGGAAAGCGACCAGGTTTTTCTCCTGCGCCAGCTTAGGCGTGGTATTGCGGTTATAGCCCAGGATGCCCATATGGTCCCAGCGGGTGGTTTCGCCGATGATAAACACCACGTAAGTATCATCCAGGCCTTGCGGCGCAACGTAGGTGAATTTTTTCGCCGGATTGATCAGGGATTTATTATCGGAAGACTCATCCACCTGCGCCCACGCGTAAAGCCCCAGCGCTGAGAGCCAGTTAGACGGCAGGTAGGAGTTAGCCACCACCCCACCATAGCTTGGCAGATCGACTTCGGAACTGCGCTCGAAGTTCTTCTGGCGAACCTCCAGCAGACGAATTGGCCCCCAAACCATCAGGCCAGCCAGCAGCACGATAGTAATATTCTTCATCCGCTGGCCGGGCGTACGAATTTGACGCAGCAGCGTGAAGCGGCAGCGGTTGCTCCAGATAAGCACCAGCGGCAGCGCGCTCATCAACACCAGCCAGAGAATCAGGTGCCAGCCGATAACTTCTCTGGACAAGTCGATGTCAGTGGTCATCACCGAGGCAATAATCCCGTAGCCGATCACCACGTTCAGGAAGGTCATGTAATAGCTGGCGGCGGCGGAGAATAGTACGACGATGGTCGCGAGGATGCGCCAGACCCGGCGGCCAAACAGCGACAAAATACGCAGCAGAAAGAAGGTGACCAGAAAGGTCCCAATCAGCTCAACTGCACCTGAGAGTCCTTTCCAGATGGTAAACTCCTGAGCGTACCCTTCAAAGCGGCGGAAGAATACGGCAGCGTTCATAAACCAGCCGATGTACAGCGCCAGCCAGATACTGAGCTTCAGCTGCGTCATCGTTTTAATGTATTTCATGCAAAAAACCTGGAAAACGAAGAGATAAAACCGCCCGACTTAAGCGATATAAGTAAGCAGGTTAATAAAGTGCGTTTAGCTTGGTTATAAGAAACCTCTACAAAGCGCGATAAGTAGACCACAGCGGAAGGAAAAAGTATCAGGAGGGAATGTGATCCAACCAAACATTTACAAAACATTTGGTTGGATTGGCACTATTAGCTTAGGTAATTAATCATCGGGGCCGTGATAACGCCCGCTTTCAGGCATGAGCCTGGTGGTAAATTTCGCTTTTCGGCTGGCGAATCGTCGTCGACAACGCCAGGGAAAGAATCAGCAGCGCAAAGATGACGCAGAAGGTCACGTAGAAACCGCCGAACAGGGAAGCAATCAGCGAACCGCAGATGCTGCCGATACCGAAACCGAGATAAATCACGCCGTAGTTTTTCGCCAGGTTATTGAGGCCAAAGAACTCGCTGACCAGCGATGGGAAGACGGTAATCGTGCCGCCGAAGTTAAAGGCCACGCAGGCGATGGCGGCGAAGAAAGTCGTGGCGTTCAGCGGAGCGAACAGCAGCGCCGCCATACCGATAAGCGAAACGACCTGTCCGATGGTAATCACCCGGATGCGCGACATTTTATCCGACAGAATGCCCAGAACCAGACGGCCGCTCAGGTTAGCGATAGAAATCACCGTCACCGCGTTGGCTGCCGTCGCCACATCGAGATGCACCATCCCCTGGGCAATATCTTTCGCCACGCCAATCACGTACAGGCCGCTCATGCAGGCGGTCAGGAACATCACCGCCAGCATCCAGTACTGAGGTTTACGCATCGATTCGGCGAGGGTGAAGTCGTTTTCGACCACGCCATTGGACGCGGAGGCGGTGTGGTTCGGCGCGTCTGTCATCAGCGTCGCGCCAAAAACGATCATCACCAGCACGATTGCGCCCCAGATAATAAAAGTTTTTTCCAGACCGACCGTCGCCAGCAGATGGGAATCAATAAACTTGAAACCCAGGCTGCCGAGCCCGTAAGCACCGATAGAGAAAGCAGAAATCAACCCCTTACGTTCCGGGAACCATTTGACGCAGTTCGACAGCGTCAGCAGATAGCCGGCGCCGTCGGCCAGCCCGACCAGAAGGCCCGCGCTCAGCCACAGCATCATCAGGCTGTTTGAATGCGCGGTCAGGAAGAATCCGAGGCCCAGCAGAACGCCGGACGCCATGGTGACGCGTTTGACGCCGAAACGTTCCTGTAATTTGCCCGCCACGGATGAGGAGAGCGCCAGGCCGAGGCTTAACAGGCCGAATGAGAACGCCACCTGGCTGACCGGTTCGTCCAGCTTGGCGGAAAGCGAACTATTGAACAAACTCCATGTATAAACCGATCCCAGCGCAAATTGCGTAATGATAGTGCCAAGCAGCGTAAGCCAGCGGGTGTATTGACGGTTTGCAGCGTTCATAGCAGTTGTCCTGAATAATTAACTGCCGCCACCATAACGAAGTCCCCTTTAAGGCTGGGGAAAAAAGGCATGAACTGCCGTCACCGCGGAATGAAATGCACTAAAGGCGGAATGAATGACAGTGAAAAATATTCACGCCTTAAATATTCATTGAAAAGTGAGTACCTGCTACCGCCGGAAGATGCGTCATTACTGTAATGATGAAGTAAATTAAACGTATCAAATATGCTACATATTCAGCCTAAATAATTCGAGTTGCTTCAAGCGCAGCCAATGCATCTGCCGCTTGAAGCATGACGAATAAATTAAAAATTGGCGCTCACGCCCATTAAGTAGAGATAATTTGCCCCAGTGGGCAGATTGTCCGCCTGCGACAGCGCCGCCCAGGCGGCAAGATGAGAGTTGAGCGACATATCGGCGCCAAAAGTCACGTCCCGCCAGGCACCGTCCTGCGCGCGATTCTGCCCGCCGGCATCAGCCGTAAATCCCTGGTTATAGCTCACCTGGGCCCACGGATGTACACCCCATAGCTTCTGATAATCTACCCGCCAGCCCAGCGTATTCACGTAGCCGGTTCCGGCCGCATTACGGGTAAACGGGGGGGACGTCAGGTCGGAATGTAAACTGGCTACCGGGCCGGAGGTCACGCCGTCGACCAAGGAGAAATTCCAGCCCACGCTCATGCCGCGAGCGCTGTCCGGCGGCGATACCGCCTGGTTAAACGCCAGCCCGGAAGGATCGTCGGACGCATTTATCCGCTCCGCGAGAATATCTTCATAGCGCGGTTGGTGATCGCTGTCCCATGTATAGCGTTCCGCAGTATTACTTTTTGTATCGATAGCGATATATTCCTGTTGCCAGGCATTCGCACCGGCAACACACGACGCCCAGACGGATACGTACGCCGGGACCAGGAATACCCGGAGGCCATTGCATTTCTTTATTATCATTAATGCGACTCCAAAAAGAGCCGAAACGGCAAGGTTGCTGTGTTTTTTTATGGGGTGCCCTATCCCTGTTTTGGGGATAATAACCCTGTATTAACTATTATCTTTATCTTTCAGCCGTCAAGTTGCCCGGCTGATTTTTATGACAAAAGGGAGAGGCAGATGCAACGTTGCGGATGGGTCAGTCAGGATCCTTTATACATTGAGTACCACGATAACGAGTGGGGCGTCGCTGAAAAGAATCCCCGCAAGCTGTTTGAGATGATTTGTCTTGAGGGCCAGCAGGCCGGACTGTCGTGGATCACCGTACTGAAAAAGCGTGAAAACTACCGCAGCGCCTTTCACCAGTTTGACCCGGTTCGCGTCGCGGCAATGGACGAAGAAGATGTTGAACGTCTGGTTCTCGATGCCGGTATTATTCGCCATCGCGGGAAAATTCAGGCCATCATCGGCAACGCCCGGGCCTTTCTGGCGATGGAGGAAAATGGCGAGCCTTTCGCAGATTTCGTCTGGTCATTCGTCGATAATCATCCCCAGGTGACGACCGCCGCCGCGCTGGCGGAGATCCCGACAACCACTCCGGCTTCTGACGCGCTGTCAAAAGCGCTGAAAAAACGGGGGTTTAAGTTTGTCGGTTCAACGATCTGCTACTCCTTTATGCAGGCCTGCGGTCTGGTCAACGACCACGTCACCGGCTGTTTCTGTCGCTCAGGAGGCCAGGATGATCCGCAACTGGGACGCTAACGAAACCGGCCCGCTGCTTGAACTGTGGCTGGAGAGTACGATCCACGCCCACCCGTTTATCGCCGAAAGCTACTGGCATGACAGTCTGGCGATAGTGCGCGACGTTTACCTGCCCTCCGCCCAAACCTGGGTATGGGAGCAGGACGGCGTGCTGAAGGGCTTTATCAGCGTGATGGAGTCTCGCTTCATCGGCGCGCTGTTCGTCGCGCCGGATGCCGCCAGGCAGGGTATCGGCAGCGCGCTGATTGGCGAAGTCAAAAAACACTACGGTTGGCTAACCCTTGAGGTGTACCAGAAAAACGTTCAGGCGGTGAATTTCTACCATGCGCAAGGCTTCCGCATTGAAGACTGCGCATGGCAGGATGAAACCCAGCATCCGACCTGGATTATGCATTGGTCGGCGGATCAAATGCCGTCAGCGTAAGCTCGGGACCGGTATATTTTTCCAGCCAGGCCAGCGCCGTATTTCCGGCGCAGCCGTTGCCCAGCCGCGATGTCGGAATATCGTTGGTCAGCACGTTCACCGCACCGTTTTTGCAGATCCCCGCCTGAGGGTCAAGGTCGGGCCATGCTCCTTCATGCAGGCAGATAACCCCAGGGCGGATACCGTCGGTCACTACCGCGCCAGCCAGCACCTGACCGCGTGAATTCCATACCCGTACCAGATCGCCATCGGCGATATTGCGCGCCTGCGCATCGCGCGGATGAAGGGTTAACGGTTCACGGCCCGCCACCGCGTAGCGCTCGCGCAGCGACGTATGGTTGAGCTGGCTGTGAAGGCGGTGCGCCGGATGCGCTGACAGCACCTGAAGCTGACCTTCCTGCGCATTGCCATGCCACTCGTCCGGCTCCAGCCACATCGGATGCGGCGGGCAATCCGGATAGGCATACCCGGCGATGGTCGGCGAGTGAATCTCAATTTTACCGCTGGCGGTTTTCAACGGGTTCGCCTGCGGATCGGCCCTGAAGGCGGCAAAGCGGGCAAAGCGTGCGTTTGCGGGCTCCTCCGGCATTTCTATCAGCTGATTATCCTGCCAGAACTGGGCGAACGGCGGCAGCGTAACCTGCTGCTGCGCCCCACGCTGGGCGGCAATCTGGTAAAACGTCTCCAGCCACTGCAGATCGTTTTTACCCTCGGTGAAGCGCTCCCGCCCGCCCGCTTCCCAGCGCTCGCTGAGGTCGGCAAAAACGGCGAAATCATCGCGCGCTTCATCGCGCGGCGCGATCACCTGCTTCATCGGCACCAGGTGCTGGTTGCTGTAATCCCCGGTCATGGTCATATCGTTGCGTTCAAACGAGGTCGTCGCGGGCAGGACGATATCGGCATGGCGCGCCGCCGCGGTCCAGAAGCATTCTGAAATCACAATAAGCTCCGGTTTTTGCCAGGCGCGGATCAGCCGGTTGGTATCCTGATGGTGGGTAAAGTTGGCGCCGCCCGCCCACCAGATAAAGCGAATATCCGGGAAGCTACGCTCCATCCCGTTATGTTGATAAGCGGCGCCGGGGTTCTCCAGCGCTTCAACGATGCGCGCGACCGGAATTTTCTCTACCGCGTCGGTACCGCCCGCCACGCTACCCTGCATTGAGCCCAGCACCGCCGCACGCCGCGTAGGGTTGCCGCCGTTGGCAAAGTGATAGGAAAGGCCAAACCCCCCGCCTTCGGTGCCGATCTGGCCGAGCATGGCCGCAAGGGTCACCAGCATCCAGTGTTTTTGTTCGCCAAACTGCTGGCGCTGCATGCCCCAGCCGGACATCAGCATGGTGGTGTTTTCGTGGAAAAGTTTTGCCAGTTCGCGAATTTTATCCGCGCTGACGCCGCAGATCGCCGCCGCCCATTCCGCCGTTTTTGCCGTTCCGTCGTTCTCGCCGGTCAGATAGCGGGCGAAAACGTCATAGCCGCTGGTGCAGCGGGCCAAAAATGGGCCATCCTGCCAGCCGTTTTCGACCAGCGTATGGGCGATACCGAGCATCAGGGCGACGTCAGTGCCCATATGCGGGGCGATCCACTCCGCCGCGTCGCCAAAGAATTCCGCCGTTTCCGATCGCATCGGATCGATGCAGATCACCCGTTTCCCGCTCTGGCGCAGACGGTCGAACCACGGAATACCCTGTTCGTCGGAAGCGTTCCAGGCGATTTTTAACGTATTTAAGGGGTTAGCGCTCCACAGCACCACCACATCGCTATGTTCCAACACCATTGGCCAGCTGGTCTGCTGCTGATAAACCTCATTACCGCCAACCACGTACGGCATGATCGCCTGGGCCGCGCCGGTGGAATAATCGCCCAGATGTCCGGTATAGCCGCCCGCCAGACTCATATAGCGCTGGAGCAGGGTCGCCGCTTTGTGCAGCACGCCGTTTGAGCGCCAGCCGTAGGAGCCCGCAAAAATCGACGCCGGGCCGTAGCTTTCGCGAATTCGGCGGTGCTGGGCGTGAATCAGATCCAGCGCCCGATCCCAGCTTACCCGCACAAACTCATCCTGCCCGCGCACGCCCTGCGGGCTTTCAGGCGAGGCGAGAAACCCCTTACGCACCATCGGGTACCGTACGCGGGTTTTGCTATGCACCTGATCGCGCACGGCGCTTTGCAGCGAGTTGGCGAAAGGGGTATCAAGCGCCCCCCGCGATGAGATGACGTTCTCGCCATCGGTTTCGACCAGCATGGGCCCCCAGTGGGCTGCGGTGAGGATAGTTTTGGTGGCGGATGAGGTTGGCAATGCGGGCTCCTGGTCAGCGATAGCAGGTGTGGTGACGGCACGTTATTCAGCCGTTCAATGTTATTTACAAATTGAGATGCTCTCTGCGGAATTTTCTCCGGTTTCGCGCGTCATAATCAACCGTCACGGTCGCTGTGGCAAAGAATAAAAAGGATTAAGGAAATAAGATGAAAAAACGCGTACTCATGATTGCGGCTGTCGTTAGCGGCGCACTGGCTATTTCTGGCTGTACCACCAACCCCTACACCGGGGAGCGCGAAGCGGGTAAATCCGGGATCGGCGCGGGCATTGGGTCGTTAGTCGGCGCAGGCGTAGGGGTGCTCTCTTCTTCCAAACATGACCGCGGCAAAGGCGCGCTGATCGGCGCGGCGGCCGGCGCGGCGCTGGGCGGCGGCATTGGTTACTATATGGACGTGCAGGAAGCGAAGCTGCGCGAGAAAATGCAGGGAACCGGCGTCAGCGTGACGCGAAACGGCGACAATATCGTGCTGAACATGCCAAACAATGTGACCTTCGATAGCAGCAGCGCCAACCTGAAACCGGCGGGCGCCAATACCCTGACCGGGGTAGCGATGGTGCTAAAAGAGTATGAGAAAACCGCCGTTAACGTGGTTGGCTACACCGACAGCACCGGCAGCCAGGATCTGAATATGCGTCTTTCTCAGCAGCGCGCGGAGAGCGTCGCCAGCGCGCTTATCACCCAGGGCGTAGCGGCTAACCGCATCCGCACTACCGGCATGGGTCCGGCGAATCCGATCGCCAGCAACAGCACCGCGGAAGGTAAAGCGCAGAACCGCCGCGTCGAAATTACCCTCAGCCCGCTGCAGTAATGCCCGCTTTGCCCGGTGAGTCGCCGGGCAAAATGCTTGATATAGCGAATTTTCGCGCTAAGGTGTGTGCAGATTTCAGCAAAGGAAGCCACCATGGCGAAAGCGGCGCGAGCAACCATTAGCGATGTGGCGAAAGCCGCACAGACCGGCAAAACCAGCATTTCACGCTATCTGAACGGCGAAAAGCATCTGCTTTCCGACGATCTGTTGGGGCGGATTGAAAAAGCCATTGCCGAGCTCGACTATCGTCCCAGCCTGATGGCCCGCGGCCTGAAGCATGGCCGCACCCGGCTGATTGGCCTGATCATCGCCGATATCACCAACCCCTACTCGGTCAACGTGCTCAGCGGCATTGAAGCCGCCTGTCGCGAAAAGGGTTTCACCCTGCTGGTATGTAATACCAACAACGAGCTGGACCAGGAGCTGCACTACCTCGATCTGCTGCGCAGCTACCAGGTGGAAGGGATCGTGGTCAACGCCGTCGGGATGCGCGAGGACGGCCTGAACCGCCTGCAGCAGTCGGCGCTGCCGATGGTGCTTATCGACCGCAAGATTCCGGAATTCGCCTGCGATGTCGTCGGCCTCGATAATACTCAGGCCGCCACTACCGCCACCGAACACCTGGTGGAAAAAGGTTTCGAAGCCCTGCTGTTCCTCAGCGAACCCCTTGGCTCGGTCAATACCCGCCGCGAGCGTCTGAGCGCCTTTCGCCAGACACTACAGCGCCACAGCGGTATCATCGCGGAAAACGCCGAAGTACCGTTGAATGATGGCGCGATGCTCGATAACGTCCTGCGCCATTTCCACTCCCACCATCGCGGCATGCGCAAGGCGGTGATTTCCGCCAACGGCGCGCTGACGCTGCAGGTGGCGCGCTCGCTTAAACGCGTTGGCCTGATTTGGGGCAGCGATATCGGCCTGCTGGGCTTCGATGAACTGGAGTGGGCCGAACTGGCGGGCGTGGGGATCACCACCCTTAAACAGCCGACCTGGCAGATTGGCTTCGCCGCCGTCGAACAGGTAGTGCGCCGGATTGAAGGCAGCAACGACCCGGTCCGCGAACGGGTGTTTTCCGGCGAGCTGATCGTCAGAGGCTCCACCTCCCGCTAACGATCCTTCGTGATGGCGATCATAAATTAGACATCCTGGCCTTTGCTTTGGAACCGATACCATCTAGCGTAATAAACAACGCATCAGATTATCGTCGGGAGTATTGGAATGGCCAGAAAGATTATTGTCGTGACCGCCGCGTACGGGAATGACCATGTTAAAGCGCTGGGCGGGCAGTCCGCCGTACTGCCCTTTATCGCCGGTTCCGGCGCCGACGGCGTAGAGATCCGCCGGGAACTGTTCAGCGCGGATGAGCTGAACCGCCTGGCGGAGCTGGCCGCCGATATTGAGCGCCGCGGCCTGCTGGTTTGCTATTCCGCGCCGGAAGCCCTGTTTGCCGCAGACGGAGCGCTTAACCCCCATCTTTCCGATCTTTTACAGGAAGCGCAAACCCTTAACGCGCTGTGGCTAAAGCTCTCGCTGGGCCATTTTACCCACCACCATGGCCTGGAAACCCTGCGCGATATTTTGCGCGAGAGCGGCATGGCGCTGGTGGTGGAAAACGATCAAACCGACTGCGGCCAGCTGGCGCCGATGCAGCGCTTCAAAGCCGCCTGCCGGGTTAACCAACTGCCGATCACTCTCACCTTTGATATGGGCAACTGGCTATGGGTCGGCGACTCGCCGGAAGAGGCCGCGCGCCACCTGGCCCCGGCCGTCAGCTATATTCATGTTAAGGCGGCTGAGCCGCACCATTCGCACTTTCGCGCCGTGCCGCCGGATGAAGCCTCCGGGCGCTGGCTGGCGCTGCTCGATAACCTGCCCGCCGATGCCCCGCGCGGGATTGAATTTCCGCTGACTGGCCATGACCTGACGGCCGTGACCCGCCGCTACGTCAACCTGCTGCGCGAGGATTAAGTTATGCAAAAAGCGTTAGATGTCATCACGATAGGCGAAGCCATGGCGATGTTTGTCGCCACCGAGACCGGCGAGCTGTCTGCTGTAGAGCACTTTATGAAGCGCGTCGCGGGCGCGGAGCTGAACGTGGCGACCGGACTGGCCCGCCTCGGCCTGAGCGTCGGCTGGGTAAGCCGCGTCGGCAAGGACAGCTTTGGCCGCTTCGTCCTCAACGCGCTGGCGAAAGAGGGAATCGACGCCCGCGGCGTGAGCATCGATGACCGCTACGCTACCGGCTTTCAGCTGAAATCTAAAGTCGAAAATGGAACCGATCCCATTGTGGAGTATTTCCGCAAAGGCTCCGCCGCCAGCCATCTTTCGCCGGAGGATTTTAATGAATCATACTTCGCCGGCGCCCGGCATCTGCACTTAAGCGGCGTGGCCGCCGCGCTGTCGGAAAGCTCATACGCCCTGCTGGAGCGCGCGGCGCGCACGATGAAAGCGCAGGGAAAAACGATTTCGTTCGACCCCAACCTGCGGCCCACGCTGTGGAAAAGCGAAGCCGAGATGGTCGAGAAGCTTAACCAGCTGGCGTTTCAGGCCGACTGGGTTCTGCCGGGTTTAAAAGAGGGCATGATTCTGACCGGCCTACAAACGCCGGAAGCCATCGCCGACTTTTACCTCGGCCACGGCGTGCGTGCGGTCATCATTAAAACCGGTTCCGACGGCGCCTGGTATAAAACCGCCGACGGCGAACAGGGAGCCGTGACGGCGATAAAAGTGGATAACGTCGTCGATACCGTCGGCGCGGGCGATGGTTTCGCCGTCGGCGTGATTAGCGCCCTGCTGGAAGGAAAACCGCTGCGGCAGGCGGTGAAACGCGGAAACAAAATCGGCTCACTGGCCATTCAGGTTCAGGGCGATAGCGAAGGATTACCCACGCGCGAGGCGCTGGGCGAGTAAGTCGATTCAGCACAACGTCAGGCCGTTCTGTACCCTACCAGCAGCGCGGCGTAACGGATCTTTTCTATGATGAGCGTCACCTCACTCACAGAGGCAAACCTATGAATAGTTCAAAGAATGCAACAAAACGCTGGTGGTACATCATGCCTATCGTGTTTATCACGTATAGCCTGGCGTACCTCGACCGCGCTAACTTCAGCTTCGCTTCGGCGGCCGGAATTACTGAAGACCTGGGGATCACCAAAGGTATCTCCTCCCTGCTGGGGGCGCTGTTCTTCCTCGGCTACTTCTTCTTTCAGATCCCCGGCGCGATTTATGCCGAACGCCGCAGCGTACGTAAACTCATTTTCATCTGCCTGATCCTGTGGGGTGCCTGCGCCTCACTGACCGGGATGGTGCACAATATTCCCGCGCTGGCGGCGATCCGCTTTATCCTTGGCGTGGTCGAGGCCGCAGTCATGCCGGCGATGCTGATATACATCAGCAACTGGTTTACCAAATCCGAACGCTCGCGCGCCAATACCTTCCTGATCCTCGGCAACCCGGTGACGGTGCTGTGGATGTCGGTGGTCTCCGGCTACCTGATTCAGGCCTTCGGCTGGCGGGAGATGTTTATTATTGAAGGCGTTCCGGCGGTGATTTGGGCCTTCTGCTGGTGGGTGCTGGTAAAAGATAAACCGTCTCAGGTCAACTGGCTGGCGGAAAGCGAAAAGGCCGCATTGCAGGAGCAGCTGGAGCGCGAACAGCAGGGTATCAAACCGGTGCGCAACTACGGTGAGGCCTTCCGCTCGCGTAACGTGGTCCTGCTGTGCATGCAGTATTTCGCCTGGAGCATCGGGGTTTACGGTTTCGTGCTGTGGCTGCCGTCAATTATCCGCAGCGGCGGCGAGAATATGGGCATGGTCGAGGTCGGCTGGCTCTCATCCGTCCCCTACCTGGCGGCAACCATCGCCATGATCGTGGTCTCCTGGGCCTCCGATAAAATGCAGAACCGCAAGCTATTCGTCTGGCCGCTGCTGCTGATTGCCGCCTTCGCGTTTATTGGCTCCTGGGCCGTCGGCGCTAACCATTTCTGGGTCTCTTATACCCTGCTGGTCATTGCCGGCGCGGCGATGTACGCCCCCTACGGGCCGTTCTTCGCCATCATTCCCGAGATGCTGCCGCGTAACGTCGCCGGGGGCGCCATGGCGCTGATTAACAGCATGGGCGCGCTGGGTTCATTCTTTGGCTCATGGTTTGTCGGCTACCTGAACGGCACCACCGGCAGCCCGTCAGCCTCGTACATTTTTATGGGAGTGGCGCTTTTCGTCTCGGTATGGCTTACTTTGATTGTTAAGCCTGCTAATAATCAAAAACTTCCGCTCGGCGCACGTCACGCCTGAAACATTAACGCAACGGAGAACCGCATGAAGCCGTCAGTCATTCTCTACAAAACGCTTCCCGACGACCTGCAACAGCGTCTGGAACAACACTTTACCGTCACGCAGGTGAAAAACCTGCGTCCGGAGACCGTTTCACAGCACGCCGCCGCGTTTGCTGAGGCGGTAGGTCTGCTGGGTTCCAGCGAAAAAGTCGATACTGCGTTACTGGAGAAAATGCCCAAGCTTCGTGCAACTTCGACCATTTCCGTCGGCTACGATAATTTCGACGTCGATGCGCTGAATGCGCGTAAAGTGCTGCTGATGCACACCCCGACCGTACTGACCGAAACCGTCGCCGATACCGTTATGGCGCTGGTATTGAGCACCGCGCGTCGGGTGGTTGAAGTGGCTAACCGCGTGAAGGCCGGCGAGTGGACCAAAAGCATCGGTCCGGACTGGTTTGGCAACGATGTGCACCATAAAACCCTC
This sequence comes from Klebsiella sp. MBT K-1, assembly GCF_002556465.1. Classification (NCBI taxonomy): domain Bacteria; kingdom Pseudomonadati; phylum Pseudomonadota; class Gammaproteobacteria; order Enterobacterales; family Enterobacteriaceae; genus Klebsiella; species Klebsiella sp. MBT K-1. The sequence goes on from NZ_PDEL01000003.1 coordinate 237,574, forward strand.
GGCATCGTCGGTATGGGGCGTATCGGGATGGCGCTTGCCCAGCGCGCCCACGCGGGCTTCGGCATGCCCATTCTCTACAACGCCCGCCGCCAGCACCCGCAGGCGGAAGAGCGCTTTAACGCCCGCTACTGCGATCTCGATACCCTGCTGCAGGAAGCAGATTTTGTCTGTCTGATCCTGCCGCTGACCGAAGAGACTCATCACCTGTTCGGCAAAGCGCAGTTTGCCAAAATGAAGTCCTCCGCCATCTTTATTAACGCCGGGCGCGGCCCGGTGGTGGATGAGAAGGCGCTGATTGCGGCGCTGCAGGAAGGTGAAATTTATGCTGCCGGGCTGGACGTTTTTGAACAAGAGCCGCTGGCGAAAGACTCCCCGCTGCTGAGCATGCCGAACGTCGTCGCATTGCCGCATATTGGCTCGGCCACGCATGAGACTCGCTACAATATGGCGGCCTGCGCGGTGGATAATCTGATTGATGCCCTGAACGGCAGCGTTGAGAAGAACTGCGTGAACCCGCAGGTGAAATAAGAAAAGAAAACCCGGGCTAAGGTGAAGCCTTGCCCGGGTTGTCAGAACGGTTAACGAGTCGCGTTAACTGCCGCTGTCCACGCCTGATTAAAGGCCTGGTGCTGAGCGGCCAGCGGCCCAATCAGCGTATTATACTGACTGGCCTGCTGCGAAGTCGGGAACTGAATACCGTTCGCCACGAAGCTGACCTGAGTCTCCTGCTGCGCGATAAAATCACCCACCTGCACCAGCTGCTGGGTAAATACCTGCGCTGCCGGGATTAACGGCTGTAGTGCATTCGCCGGGGCCGTCACGACTTTATTATAGACCTGGTCGAAGACCGGCTTGAGATCGTCACCCTGTTTCAGCGCGCCGTGGGCGGCATCCGCCTGTATTTTTGCGTTCTCCAGCTGCTGGCTCAGTACGCCCAAAGCGCCGTTTGCCTGACGCAGCGGTTCGCGCTGGGTAACATAATCCTGCGGTACGCGAATCGCGTTCACGCTATCAACCACCGGACGCAAACCCGCATCCATCGCCTGGCTCACCTGCTGTGAATAACCGTAAATCACCGCGTAATCGGAAACGAAAGGCCCAAACTGTTTTTTCTGATCGGCGGTCAGCGTCGGCAGACGTTCGCCGCTACGCATTGCCGTATTTTGCAGGAAGTCGATGAACGCTTTGCGCTGATCGCCTTCTTTATCAAAACACCCACTCAGGCTAACCACCATTAACAGGGCTGCAATAGCCGCAAACCAGCGAGAGCAGGACTTTCCTGTCGCCATTTTTTTACTCCTTTCAGCCAAAAAAAGCGCAAACAGACACACACGTGTCAGACGCTGACAAGGATAGTCCAGGTCGGCCTTGCAGGATACCTTTTCCTGATAATCTTCCGCCTTTAAAACCGGGTTTTCGACGTTTTAGCGCGCGGCGGTACCCTCTGTTAAGTTCATCACAATTACCACTATCGTTCAGTGCGCAGCGGATTTATCTAATAAGCTGATTTTACTACGATTACTTTAACCTTACTCCCGAACTGCCCGTAAAGCGGACGATAATCGCACGCTTCCCTTTTCCCCCACATTGCCTGAACCGCCGTTCGATGATTTTATTAAATGAGCGATTAACGGCTCTTTGTTCGATAATCGCACAAACAACATCAACGACCGCGAGGGAGATAACAATAATCTATCTCTGTCCCCCGCACTGCCTGCCAGGAATGCCGCATGAAGAAAACAACCATCGATATTCAGGCTTTTATCAATGAACATCCCTTCACGAAATACCAGTGGATGATTCTGGCCTTATGTTTTATCACCGTCGCGATGGACGGATTCGATACCGCGATAATCGGCTTTATCGCCTCTGACCTGGTGCAGGAATGGGGCGTCGAAAAATCGGCGTTAGGCCCGGTGATGAGCGCCGCCTTAGTCGGGCTCGCGGTCGGCGCGCTGACCGCCGGACCGCTCGCCGACCGCGTTGGGCGGAAAAAAGTTCTGATTATGTCCATCGTGGTTTTCGGCGGCTTCAGCCTGCTGACCGCCTTTGCTACCAGCCTTAACCAGCTGACGCTGCTGCGTTTTCTCACCGGCCTTGGGCTGGGCGCCGCCATGCCGAACGCCGCGACGCTGATGAGCGAATATGCCCCTGAGCGGCGTAGGGCGCTGATGGTTAACCTGATGTTCGTCGGCTTTCCGATGGGCTCCTCGCTGGGCGGCTTCCTCTCCGCCTGGATGATCCCCCACTACGGCTGGCAAAGCGTACTGGTGCTTGGCGGCGTGATGCCGCTGCTGCTGGCGGTAGTGCTGATCTTTCTTCTGCCGGAATCCGCGCGCTATATGGTGGTCAAACGCCAGCCTGCCCAGCGTATCGCCGCGATTCTGCGCCGTATCGCGCCGGTTCCCGAGCAGGCTGAATTTGAGCTACGCGAAGCGGGCCAGATACAAGAGAAATCATCCATCGGCGTGATTTTCTCTCCGCGCTACGCCGTCGGCACCGTCATGCTCTGCCTGACCTACTTTATGGGCCTGCTGATCTTCTATTTGCTGACCAGCTGGCTGCCGCTGCTGATACGCGAAACCGGCGCGACGATGAGCCAGGCCTCCATTATCACCGCGCTGTTCCCGCTGGGCGGCGGTATTGGCGTGCTCATCCTCGGCGCGCTGATGGATAAGCTCAACCCAAACAAAGTGGTTGCCGTGGGCTGGCTGTTGACCGGAGTATTCGTTTGCCTGGTTGGTTTCTCAACCCATAACCTGCTGCTGATGGGAATAATGGTCTTTATCGCCGGCAGCATTATGAACGGCGCGCAATCATCAATGCCTGCGCTGGCCGCCGGTTTCTACCCCACCCAGGGACGCGCGACCGGCGTGGCCTGGATGTTAGGGATTGGCCGCTTTGGCGGTATCCTCGGCGCCTTTAGCGGCGCATTCCTGATGCAGGCCCAGCTCTCTTTCGAAACGATTTTCTCTTTGCTGGCTATCCCGGCCTTCCTGTCGGCCATCGCGCTGCTGGTCAAATATAAGCTGGGCCAGCGGCAACCCGCGGCTTCGCAAGGCGATGTGAAGAAGCTGCAAAAGGCGTAATACACCGGCCAGCGGGCGCGCGCTGGCCTTTTCCGCTTTTCTTCTTATCTGTTTACAATAATTTGCTTAACGGCTCTGTCTATTACTTTTCAGCACGTTATACCGCCTGAAACGGACGTAAAGAACCCCAGGTCATAAATAATTACCACGGTAATCATTCCTCACTTTTTTTTCCGACTATTCTTAAGAGGCTCTACACAATTCACCCTCCGCCGTATGAAAGAGAGGAGTTCTCAATGGAATATAAAGATCCTGCATTTGAACTGCTGAGCAACCTTGAACAAATTATTTTTAAAGATCAGGCCCAGGCGGCCTCGCTGACGCGTAAGCCCGCCGCAAGCATTGAATTTGACCAGCTACGCAAAGGTACCGGGCTGAAGATAGATGATTTTGCCAGCGCCATGGGCGTCAGTGTAGCAATGGTACAAGAGTGGGAATCGAGACGCGTGAAGCCCTCTCCCACAGAGCTTAAGCTGATGCGCCTGATACAGGCGAATCCGCAGCTTTCAAGACAGCTTATCGACTCATAATTTTAGCGTTTATTGGTTTCGGCTAACGGTCCTGATAAAGGACCGTTTTCATGCCAACGAAAAAAAAAGTTTGCTATCACAACGTGAACATGCGTTAATGCTCGCAGGTTTGATGTAAAGACCACAGAGCATTCGAATAGAGCAGTCCTTCAAAGGTTATCCGTTGATACCCCGGTAGTGAACTTTCCCTTTATCGCTTCAAATCTGTAGTCCAGACCGTAACGCCGAAAGGCTCATTTATTTTTTTTAAAGGTAATTCACTATGTCCGGTAAAATGACTGGTATCGTAAAATGGTTCAACGCTGACAAAGGCTTCGGCTTCATCACTCCTGACGATGGTTCTAAAGACGTGTTCGTACACTTCTCTGCTATCCAGAACGAAGGCTACAAATCTCTGGACGAAGGTCAGAAAGTTTCCTTCACCATCGAAAGCGGCGCTAAAGGCCCGGCAGCTGGCAACGTAACCAGCCTGTAAGCTTAAAAAGCTCAAAATTCTTAAGTCCCTGCCAAACGGCGGGGATTTTTTTATTTGTGCGACAAGAAACCGCCATCCCACGGATGGCGGTTTTGCATTTATCGCCGCTCAAAGCGCCATCCGTCTTCCCGCCATTCCAGACAGTGGGTCAGCTTCAGCGCCTGTAAAAAGGCGTCATCATGCGACACCACCAGCATCGCGCCGGGAAATTGCGCCAGCGCTGTTTCAATTGCCTGCGTGGACGCCAGGTCGAGATGATTGGTGGGCTCATCCAGCAGCAGTAGCTGCGTGGCTTCCCGCCGCCAGAGCACGCAGGCCAGCGCCGCCTTCAGGCGTTCTCCTCCGCTAAGGGCCGATAGCGGCAGATGGACTTTGTCCGTCCCCAGCTGTAGCTGCGCCAGTTGGCTGCGCAGCACGCCCTCTTCCAAAGGCGTATCGCCGAGATTCAGGTGCGCCATTGCGGATAATGACAGATCAAGCTGGGTCAGATGCTGGTCCAGATACGCCGCGTTTACCGATAAGCGGCAGCGTCCTGAAAGCGGCGGCTCCAGGCCCAGCAGCGTTTTAAGCAACGTCGTCTTACCGCAGCCGTTGGGACCCCGTAGCGCCACGCGCATCGGCCCATCCATGCGCCAGTCCAGCGGCGCCATAGGCGCATACGCCAGCCGCAACGCTTCCAGCTCCAGCACCTGTTTTCCCGCAGCGACCTGGCTACCGGGCAGAGTAAACATCACCGGATTGTCCTCTTCTACCCGCTCACGCGCCTGAACCACCGCATCATTTAGCGCGCTACGTTGTTCACGATGCTGGCGCTTAAGGGTTCCGGGGCGCTCTTTTGCCGCGCCTTTGTAAGCTACCCGCTCGAATGAAGCGATATTTAGCGTGTCGATAGTACGCAACGTCTGCGCGGAGCGCCGCAGACAGGCATCGTGCTCTTTGTGCATCCTTGCGCGAGTACGCCGCCGTTCAATGACAGCATGCTCCAGCGCGGCGCGAGCCGCCTGCTGCTCCAGCTCACGCTGCTGCTGATAATCCGCATAGTTGCCGCCGTAGCTACGCAAAGCTGCAGGCGTCAGCTCGAGGATGCGCGGCATCTGGGCCAGCAGCTCGCGGTCATGGCTGGCGATCAGTGCGCCACCGCGCCATTGCTCAAGCTGCTGATAGAACCACGCCCGGCCTTGTCGGTCGAGATGGTTGGTGGGTTCATCAAGCAGGAGAAAATCCGCACCGGACAAAAATGCCGCGCAGAGCTGCGCCTTCACTCTTTCGCCGCCGCTCAGCGAAGAGGCGGGCCGTGCGGGAGAAAATTCCCCTAAGCCAGCGGCCAGGAAGCCTGCATTCAAACGATCCGGAAGATCCCAAAGGCCATCAAGACGTTCGAGATCGTCAACTCGCCCTTCGCCTCGTTCAAGACGCGCCAGAGCAGAAAAAACGAATTCGAAGCTTAGCCATTCCGCCAGCGTCGTATCAGGAGTCATAGCATGCTGCTGAGCAACATAGCTTACCGAAACCATACGTTCGATATGGCCGCTCGACGGCGAGTCCAGGCCCGCCAGCAAACGCAACAGCCGGGTTTTACCGACGCCATTGCGCCCGACAAGCCCGCAGAGGGAGCCTTCCAGCGATAAATTCAGCGGACCAAAAAGCGAATCTCCCGTCGCAAACTGACAGGTGACCTGATGCAAAAGAAAAGAGGGGGATTGGGCACAATGAGCCATAAGCACTCCTGAATGAAATCAATACTTCCCCTGCTCGCCAATAGCGCGAAGCAAGGCATGAGATTCATCAGTCGTGTTTGTTCATTTGGCGCGTGCTCTCCGGTAAGACGAGGAATTCGTCGGGGCATAGGATAGCCACACACCGGTGCAAATTTCAAGCCTGTTTTTCAACATTACATAAAAGCGAAAAAAAGCCTCCTGATATCAGGAGGCAAAATATTTATTTGATGAAAAACGAAAGGGTGCATTGAAAATGCCTAACGCCGTAAGTCTGGCGGGAATCGCTCCCCGCCAGATGCTCTTACCGTTTAATTTCACAGGCTAAGAATGCCACCAGCTCGATATTCCCCTGTCTGACCTGTAATTCACACAGTGAATCACGAACCATCCAGGTGAATAATAAAATAGTGAAGCAAATCACCATTAAGCCAAACAACAGATACTTTTGCGGCATTCCTCGCCTCCGGTGTTGATTTCCAACAGGTAAGAGGCTACTCTTATGGTGTTCATGCATAGGGAAGCCTCACTTTGATTTATCATCAGGTGGGGCTTTTCTCTGTCTGTCTCCCGCTAAACGCCTGAGACAAACAGTCTCAAGCACCCGCCAGCATTCTACCGTAAATATCTGACCAGACTACGTTGGCATATTCCTAAAATATTTTTCCTGAAGCTATATATTGATCTAAAATATTACTTAGAGAATTATTAATGGTTCGCTTATTTATAGTTTACGCATAAAAAAACCTGCTCTGAGGCAGGTTTTTTTATTATTAGCGATACGCTTACTGCAACAGGGAAATATCCGCTACCTGCAGGAACAGATCGCGCAATTTGGACAATAGCGTCAAACGGTTCACGCGCACGTTCTGGTCTTCGGCGTTGACCATCACGTTCTCGAAGAATTCATCAACCGGCTCGCGCAGGGACGCCAGCTCGATCAGCGCATCCTGGTAACGCCCTTCGGCGAAGTACGGCTGCAGCTTATCGCGCAGCACGACTAAATTGCCTGCCAGTTTGATTTCAGCCGCTTCTTTCAATACGGAGGCGTGAACGATATCGTTCAGCGTAACGTCCGATTTCGCCAGAATATTGGAAACGCGCTTGTTCGCCGCCGCCAGCGCGGAGGACTCTTCGAGGGCACGGAAGTGCGAAACTGCCTTCATGCGCGCATCGAAGTCTGCCGGACGGGTCGGACGACGCGCCAGTACCGCCTGAATGGTATCGACGGTGTAGCCTTCGTCCTGATACCAGGCGCGGAAGCGTCCCAGCATGAAGTCGATAACATCATCGACTACGTTGCCGTTCGTCAGCTTATCGCCGTACAGGCGCACCGCTTCTTCGGTGAGAGTCTGCAGATCCAGATTGAGGTTCTTCTCAACAATGATGCGCAGCACGCCCAGCGCGGCGCGGCGCAGCGCGAACGGGTCTTTGTCGCCTTTAGGGTGCTGACCAATCCCGAAGATACCCGCCAGAGTATCCATCTTGTCGGCAATCGCCAGCGCGCAGGCTACCGGATTTGACGGCAGGGCGTCACCGGCAAAGCGCGGCTGATACTGCTCATTCAGGGCAACCGCCACATCTTCCGCTTCGCCATCATGGCGAGCGTAGTGCATCCCCATCACGCCCTGAGTATCGGTGAATTCGAAGACCATGTTGGTCATCAGATCGCACTTGGACAGCAGGCCCGCGCGGGTTGCGTGGTTAACGTCTGCGCCAATCTGCCCGGCGATCCAGCCGGCCAGCGCCTGAATGCGATCGGTCTTGTCGCGCAGCGTACCCAGCTGCTGCTGGAACAGCACGGTTTGCAGACGCGGCAGATTATCTTCAAGACGTTTTTTACGGTCGGTATTGAAGAAGAACTCAGCATCCGCCAGACGCGGACGCACGACTTTCTCGTTACCGGAAATAATCTGGGTCGGATCTTTCGACTCGATGTTGGCCACGAAGATAAAGTTCGGCAGCAGCTTGCCCGCGTTGTCGTAAACCGGGAAGTACTTCTGGTCGCCCTTCATGGTGTAAACCAGCGCTTCGGCAGGTACCGCAAGGAATTTCTCTTCGAACTTCGCGGTCAACACCACCGGCCATTCCACCAGGGAAGTGACTTCTTCCAGCAGGCTTTCGCTCAGATCGGCGTTGCCGCCAATTTTGCGCGCCGCTTCTTCGGCATCGGCTTTGATTTTGGCTTTACGCTCAGCGTAATCCGCAATTACTTTACCGCGCTCACGCAGGATTTCTGGGTATTGATCGGCAGAATCGATGGTGAATTCCGCTTCGCCCATAAAGCGATGACCGCGAATAATCCGGTCGGACTGTACGCCCAGAATCGTTGCCGGGATCACTTTGTCGCCCAGCAGCAGGGTCACGGTGTGAACCGGGCGCACGAAGTGCACGTCAGACGCGCCCCAGCGCATCAGTTTCGGGATCGGCAGCTTCGCCAGCGAGGTGGCGATCATGTTCGGCAGCAGCGCTTCGGTGCTCTCGCCTTTCACGTGGGCACGATACAGCAGCCATTCGCCTTTATCGGTCGCCAGACGTTCAGCCTGATCGACGGTAATACCGCAGCCGCGCGCCCAGCCTTCAGCCGCTTTGCTCGGTTTCCCTTCTGCGTCAAACGCCTGGGCAATCGCCGGGCCGCGTTTTTCGACTTCACGGTCTGCTTGCGCAGCCGCCAGATTCGCCACTTTCAGCGCCAGACGGCGCGGCGCGGCGAACCATTCAACTTTACCGTGCGCGAGGCCGGCGTTATCCAGCTCCGCGGTCACGTTCGCAGCGAAGGATTCAGCCAAGCTGCGCAGGGCTTTTGGTGGCAGCTCTTCAGTGCCGATTTCCACCAGGAAAGTTTTCTCAGACATGGCCGCCTCTTATTTATTCTTGTTGCACATCGGGAAGCCAAGGGCTTCACGGGAAGCATAGTAAGCTTCAGCCACTGCTTTGGTCAGGGTGCGAATGCGCAGAATATAGCGCTGACGCTCGGTGACGGAGATGGCTTTACGCGCGTCCAGCAGGTTAAAGCTATGGGCGGCTTTCAGAATGCGTTCGTAAGCAGGCAGCGGCAGCGGGTTTTCCAGCGCCAGCAGCTGCTGGGCTTCTTTCTCATACTGCTCGAAGCAGGAGAACAGGAAGTCCACGTCGGCGTATTCGAAGTTGTAGGTGGATTGCTCCACTTCGTTCTGATGGAACACGTCGCCGTAGGTAGTTTTACCCAGCGGGCCATCGCTCCAGACCAGATCGTAAACGCTGTCGACACCCTGGATATACATCGCCAGGCGCTCCAGACCGTAGGTGATCTCGCCGGTTACCGGCTTACACTCCAGGCCGCCAACCTGCTGGAAGTAGGTGAACTGCGTGACTTCCATACCGTTCAGCCACACTTCCCAACCCAGACCCCAGGCGCCCAGCGTCGGGTTTTCCCAGTTGTCTTCGACGAAGCGAATGTCGTGGATGGTCGGATCCATACCCAGCTCTTTCAGAGACCCAAGGTACAGCTCCTGGATATTATCCGGAGAGGGTTTTATCACCACCTGGAACTGATAGTAGTGCTGTAAACGGTTCGGGTTTTCACCGTAGCGACCATCGGTCGGACGGCGGGAAGGCTGCACGTAGGCGGTTGCCATCGGCTCTGGGCCCAATGCGCGTAAGCAGGTCATTGGGTGAGAAGTGCCTGCGCCGACTTCCATGTCCAGTGGTTGAACAATGGTGCAGCCCTGGCGAGCCCAGTAATCCTGTAAGGTCAGGATCAGGCCCTGGAAGGTCCTGGTATCAAACTTTTGCATATGATTTCGTGCTGGATACGTGTGGATTTAAAGGAAGGAGCCAGTATACCCGCTGGCTGCGAGATATACAGTATGAAACGGGATTGTTTAGGGAAAATTGCGGAAATAAGCGCCACCGCGGGCGCATTTAGCGCATGGAAAGATGCAAAAACTGCCCGTCCGGGTCAAAAGAACAGATAAAGCGTTCATTCCGCGCAGTCTTGCCCGAAAGCTCGTAGCTCCCCCGGAATTGCTCGAAATGGCTGACGTCAATCTGACGCGCGCCTGTACTGTAACGTACGGCGGCATTATCCTTGCACAACTGCGCCATATTGAGGGTCGCCTGCGGCGTTATCCGCGCTTTTTGCGCCTTCTGCGCTGGCTGAGGCGGCGGTGCGCTACAGCCCGCAAGCATGCACAGCAGCAGTCCAGAAAACGCATATTTCATCACCATTTTTTCTCGACCGCCTTGTTAGTAAATTGTTATCGTGCAGGTTACGTTAAATAACCGGCTCATTGTGCGAATTGGACCACACCTCGACAAGTCTATGACGAAAAACTCGGATTATTCCACTGCGATACAAGCGGATAAGGGCAGTCAGACCCTGTCTGAGAAGGAGAAACAGAGGTACTGATGCAGGAAAAAATACACTGGATTACCCATTTGCGCGGTATTGCCTGCCTGATGGTCGTCATGATTCATAGCACCGCCTGGTATATCACGCACCCGCACACCATCAGCCTGCTGACGTGGGATGTTGCCAATATCCTCAACTCCGCGTCTCGCGTCAGCGTGCCGCTGTTTTTCATGATTTCAGGCTATCTGTTTTTCGGCGAGCGCAGCGCTCAGCCCCGGCATTTTTTGCGCATCGCGCTGTGCATCCTCTTTTACAGCGCGCTGTCGCTGCTCTATATCACCCTGTTTACCCACATCAACGTTGAGCTATCGCTGAAGAATTTGCTGCAAAAACCGGTGTTCTATCATCTGTGGTTCTTCTTCGCTATCGTTGTCATTTACCTGCTTTCGCCGCTGGTTCAGGTCAAACCGGTGAGCGGCAAGATGCTGCTAGCGCTGATGGCGATCGTCGGGCTTTTGGCGAACCCTAATATGGTGACGGTGAAAGCGGGAGGAGTCGAGTGGCTGCCGGTCAATCTCTATATCAACGGGGATACGTTTTACTATGTGATGTACGGCGTGTTAGGGCGGGCAATCGGCATGATGAATAGTGATAAAAAATGGCTGACTGCGCTCTGCGCTGGCCTATTCATCGCGGGAGTATGGGTCATATCACGCGGCACGCTGCACGAACTGCGCTGGCGCGGCGACTTTGGCGATACCTGGTATTTATACTGCGGCCCCGCGGTTTTTGTCTGCGCGATAGCGCTTCTGACGCTGGTAAAAAATACGCTGACCAGGCGTGAGTTGCCGCTTATTGCGCTGATTGCACGCCATTCGTTAGGGATTTACGGCTTTCATGCGCTGATTATCCACGCGCTCCGCGCCAGCGGACTGGCGCTGTCCCGCTGGCCATTATTGGATATTGTCTGGATATTCAGCGCTGCGCTGCTGGGAAGTTTATTGCTCTCGATGCTGGTTCAGCGCTTTGATGTCCGCCGCTTTGTCAGTTAAGGCCGTTCTGAGGAATCTTTCTGCGCCATCTGTGCGGCCAGCGCCTTATGAGGCATCGCGGAAACGCCGTATAAGCACACAAACCAGGCCGCCACGTAGATGATCTTCTCATCCCATCCGGCGGGTACGAACCAGGCGCCGACCATCAGTAAACCGACCGACAGCAGGAGCACAAGGCGACATAGCGAAGCAAAACCATCGTCTGGCGCCTTCTCCCGCAACGTGCGTTGATGCGCTAAAATCGCGAACATGCCCATCACCAGAACGCCGAGGAAATAGCCCTTGCCGCTAAATAACGGACAGGTGCGCCAGATCCCCAGCAGATAAACCAGTGCCCCAAGGGACATCAATAGCTTAGGAATAATATTATTTTTCATGAAGCCTCCCTGGCATAAGACAGGCCCCATTGTGTACTGCCAGAACGTGATTATCCGCACTTTTCACATCTGAAACGACAAATTCGGAATATATCAATACACTCGATAACTAGATGTTTTTAAAAACATTCATTAGATGAATTCGCCCCATGAACAGGGGCGAATGTTTCAGGACATCAACGGTAAAAGCTGCTGATAAATCTGGCGGAAAGTTTCCCGACGGGGGGCGTAACGCGCAAAGCGCTCGGCATCCGGAAGATGAGCCTGTTCCAGCGGGAGCTGCGGGAGCAGATCGGAAAACGCGACATTTCGATGCAGCGCCAGCTGCGCCAGCCGCGCCGCGCCAAGCGCCGGTCCGACATCGCCGCCGGTGCGGAAATCAAGCTGCTGGCCGCTAATATCCGCCAGCATTTGCCGCCAGTAGGTGCTGCGCGCGCCGCCGCCAATCAGCGTGACGCTCTCCGGTTTGACGCCGCAGGCGTGAACCACATCCATGCCGTCCGCCAGGGCATAACCGACTCCCTCCAGCACCGCCCGCGCCAGCTCCGCCGGACCGTGTTGATGAGTCAGGCCGAAAAAGACGCCTTTCGCCTGCGGATTGTTGTGCGGCGTGCGTTCACCCGAGAGGTAAGGCAAAAACCAGACCGGATCGGCATCGTCGTTCGCCGCTTCCGCCGCCGCAATCAGCGCCGGAACCGTGCCGAGGCCGGTTAAGGTCGCCGCCCAATCGAGGCAGGAAGCCGCGCTCAGCATGACCGACATCAGATGCCAGCGCCCGGGCAACGCGTGGCAGAAGCTGTGAACGGCGCTTTCCGGTTTGCTAAGAAAGCCGTCGCTGACGGCAAAGTAGACGCCTGAGGTCCCCAGCGACAGCATCGCCTGGCCCGCATCCGCCATACCCACGCCAACCGCTCCCGCCGCGTTGTCGCCGCCGCCGGCCACCACCAATACTTCCGGCATATTCCACGCTTGCGCGACGGCCGGGCGCAGCGAGCCCGTTACTTCGCAGCCTTCGAAAAGCGCGGGCATGTTATCGCGGCTCAACCCACAGGCGGCGAGCATTTCATCGCTCCAGTCGCGGCGCGCCACGTCCATCCACATCGTTCCGGCGGCATCGGACATATCGCTGGCAAATTCGCCAGTCATACGCAAACGTAAATAATCTTTTGGCAGCAGAACCTTATCGACTTGCCTAAAAATCTCGGGCTCGTGACGTTGCACCCACAGCAGCTTCGGCGCGGTAAATCCCGGCATCATCAGATTGCCGGTGATCTGTCGTGAACGGCTGACTTTCTCTTCCAGCAGCGCGCACTCCTCGCCGCAGCGGCCATCATTCCACAAGATCGCCGGGCGCAGGACGCGCTGTTGCTTATCGAGCAGCGTCGCGCCGTGCATCTGACCCGCAATGCCTAACGCTTTAACCGCGCGCAAAGAGTGCTGCGCCCCCAGCGCTTTCATCGCGCCGTCCGTCGCCAGCCACCAGTGCTCAGGGTCTTGTTCAGACCATAAAGGGTGCGGACGCGACACGTTGAGCTTTTCGGTGTGCGAAGCCACGACCTCCCCCTGCTCGTTGAGCAGAATAGCCTTAACGCCCGAGGTGCCCAGATCAATCCCGATATACATACGGCCTCTCCTTACTGACGGGAATAAAGCATCGGTTAAACCCATGCCCGGACCCGCCGGGCATTTTCGCCATCATCAGCGATCAAAGAGGTAGCGGTTAACCACGTTTTCAAGCAGTTCCTGATGGCCGCTCTGGTGCTGCGGCGCCAGGTTATGCTGAGTGGCATACTGGGCGATGTCCGCCAGGTTCATCTGGCCTTTAAGGATCTGCTGACCCAGCTCGCCGTTCCAGCCGGCATAGCGTTTGGCAACGCGTTTATCCAGCTCGCCGCCTTCAATCATACGGGCAGCAACTTTCAGCGCCAGCGCCATGGTGTCCATCGCGCCGATGTGGCCGTAGAACAGGTCGTATTTGTCGGTGCTCTGACGACGCACTTTAGCATCAAAGTTCAGGCCGCCGGTGGTGAAGCCGCCCGCTTTAAGGATTTCGTACATCACCAGCGCGTTCTCTTCAACGCTGTTCGGGAACTGGTCGGTATCCCAGCCCAGCTGCGGGTCGCCGCGGTTAGCGTCAACGGAACCAAACAGGCCGAGGGCGATGGCGGTAGCAATTTCGTGGTGGAACGTGTGGCCAGCCAGCGTCGCATGGTTCGCTTCGATGTTCAGCTTAATCTCTTTTTCCAGGCCGAACTGTTTCAGGAAGCCGTAGACGGTAGACGCGTCGTAATCGTACTGATGCTTGGTGGGCTCCTGCGGTTTCGGTTCAATCAGCAGCGTACCCTGGAAGCCGATTTTATGTTTATGCTCAACGACCAGCTGCATAAAGCGGCCAATCTGCTCGCGTTCCTGACGCAGGTCGGTGTTCAGCAGGGTTTCATAGCCTTCGCGACCGCCCCACAGGACGTAGTTTTCACCGCCCAGTTTGTGGGTCGCATCCATCGCGGTCACCACCTGGGTCGCCGCCCAGCTGAACACTTCCGGATCCGGGTTGGTTGCCGCACCGGCGCCGTAACGCGGGTTCGTAAAGCAATTTGCCGTGCCCCACAGCAGCTTGACGCCGCTTTGCTGCTGTTTTTCCGCCAGCACATCAACCATTTGCGCGAAGTTATTGGCATACTCTTTCAGCGATGCCCCTTCAGGAGAAACGTCAACGTCGTGGAAGCAGTAGTACGGTACGTTCAGTTTGTGGAAAAACTCAAAAGCGACATCGGCTTTACGTTTCGCCATTTCCATTGCTTCACCCGGCTGCTGCCATGGGCGGTTAAAGGAGCCCACGCCGAACATATCGGCACCGTTCCAGCAGAAGGTGTGCCAGTAGCAGGCCGCAAAGCGTAAATGGTCTTCCATCCGTTTGCCCAGCACCAGCTCATCCGGGTTGTAATGACGGAAAGCCAGTGGGTTAGCGGATTTCGGGCCTTCATAACGAACGCGATCGAGCTGATCAAAATAGGTCTGCATAATGAACTCCATATTCAGGGATGCGGCGAGTAATAAGTCATAAGCCAATATAGAATTCTCTTTTTAGTTTCCTCAATTACGTTATTTCACACCGTGATTGAGAGAATCCACAAACGTGCGCCAGGTCGCAAAAATAATACGTCAGCGGCCTCATTCCGCCGCTTCCGCCACGAGAGATCAATGAAATACGGTGAGAACTAATTATTAAAGTACGATCGCGGTCATAAATTAACAAATAAACAAAATTTCATAACGGCAAAATAAGCATAGATAATTGCCAGCGCTCCTTTCCGCGTTAAAAATCTGCTACGTATCAGGCCGTTTATTTTTATCGTTCGTCTTATCCTGCACTTTACAAAAAAGGTGTTATTATTATGAAGATAAAGAACCTTTGCCTAACGCTCTGCGCTTCACTCCTCCTCACCAGCCTGTCGGGCATTGCTAAAGAAGTTAAAATTGGCATGGCGATTGACGACCTGCGTCTGGAACGCTGGCAAAAAGATCGCGATATTTTTGTCAACAAAGCTGAATCATTAGGTGCAAAAGTATTCGTCCAGTCAGCCAATGGCAACGAAGAAACGCAAATGTCGCAAATCGAAAATATGATCAACCGCGGCGTCGACGTTCTGGTGATTATTCCCTATAACGGCCAGGTGCTGAGCAATGTCATAAAAGAGGCCAAACAGGAGGGAATTAAAGTTCTCGCCTACGATCGTCTTATCAATAACGCCGACATTGATTTTTATATTTCATTTAATAATGAAAAAGTGGGTGAAATGCAGGCGCAAAGTCTGGTCGATAAAGTGCCTCAGGGTAACTATTTCTTAATGGGCGGCTCGCCGGTAGACAATAACGCCAAGCTTTTCCGCGCTGGACAAATGAAAGTCCTCAAGCCTTATGTTGATGAAGGGAAAATTAAAATCGTCGGCGATCAGTGGGTCGACGGATGGTTACCGGAAAATGCGTTGAAAATTATGGAAAACGCCCTGACCGCCAACAACAACAAAATTGATGCGGTCGTCGCCTCCAACGACGCCACCGCCGGCGGCGCCATCCAGGCATTAAGCGCCCAGGGACTCGCAGGCAAAGTCGCTATATCAGGACAGGATGCCGACCTCGCCGGCGTGAAGCGCATTATCGCCGGCACCCAAACGATGACCGTCTATAAACCTATCACCACCCTTGCCACCACCGCGGCTGAAATCGCCGTCGAACTGGGCAACGACAGGCAGCCGCAGGCCGACTCCTCGCTTAACAATGGGCTGAAAGACGTCCCGTCACGGCTGCTGACCCCCATTGAGGTCAATAAAGACAATATTGACCAGACGGTGATCAAGGACGGTTTCCACAAAAAAAGCGAGCTGTAATCTCTGACGCCCTCTTCCGGGGGCGTTGCCCCATCCTGCCGGATATCGCTTATGCGGAGCCTCTATGTCCTGGTTACTCGAAATGAAGAACATAACTAAAACCTTCGGTGCGGTGAAGGCGATTGATAATGTCAGTCTGCGGCTTAACGCCGGGGAAGTCGTCTCGCTGTGCGGAGAAAACGGCTCCGGGAAATCGACGCTCATGAAGGTACTGTGCGGAATATATCCGCACGGTAGCTATGAGGGGGAAATTATTTTTTCCGGGGAAACTTTGCAGCCGGGCCATATTCGCGATACCGAGCGCAAAGGTATCGCCATCATTCATCAGGAGCTGGCGCTGGTAAAACATCTGACCGTGCTGGAGAACATTTTTCTCGGCGCGGAGATCTCCCGCCACGGTCTGCTGGATTATGAAACCATGACTTTGCGCTGCGAGAAGCTGCTGGCCCAGGTCAATTTAGCCATATCACCCGACACCCGCGTCGGCGATTTAGGCCTTGGTCAGCAGCAGCTGGTTGAAATAGCAAAAGCGCTGAACAAGCAGGTGCGGTTGTTAATTCTCGACGAACCCACCGCCTCATTAACGGAACAAGAGACGGCAATTCTGCTGAATATTATTCGCGATTTGCAAAATCACGGTATTGCCTGCATTTACATTTCCCACAAGCTCAATGAAGTCAAAGCCATCTCCGATACCATCTGCGTGATCCGCGATGGGCAGCATATCGGCACCCGCAACGCTGACGGCATGAGCGAAGATGACATTATCACCATGATGGTCGGCCGCGAGCTTACCGCCCTCTACCCGAGCGAAGCCCACAGCTGCGGCGATGAAATCCTGCGGGTGGAGAACCTGACGGCCTGGCATCCGGTGAATCGCCACATTAAGCGCGTCAATGACGTCTCCTTCTCGCTGCGGCGCGGCGAAATTCTGGGGATTGCCGGGCTGGTCGGCGCGGGCCGAACCGAAGCGGTGCAGTGTCTGTTCGGCGTCTGGCCGGGCCGCTGGCAGGGAAAAATCTTTATTGATGGTCAACCGGTGACGATTCACACCTGCCAGCAGGCTATCGCCCAGGGCATCGCCATGGTGCCGGAAGACAGAAAGAAAGACGGCATCGTGCCGGTTATGGCGGTGGGTAAAAACATCACCCTCGCCGCGTTAAACCAGTTTACCGGTCCGCTGAGCAGCCTTGACGATGCCGGAGAGCAGCTCTGTATTCAGCAATCCATCCAGCGTTTGAAGATCAAAACCTCGTCGCCGGAGCTGGCGATCGGTCGTCTGAGCGGCGGCAATCAGCAAAAGGCGATCCTCGCCCGCTGCCTGTTGCTGAACCCGCGCATTCTGATACTCGATGAGCCGACTCGCGGCATCGATATCGGCGCCAAGTACGAAATCTACAAGTTGATTAATCAGCTGGTGCAGCAGGGGATCGCCGTCATTGTTATTTCATCCGAGCTGCCCGAAGTGCTTGGCCTAAGCGACCGTGTGTTGGTGATGCATGAGGGCAAACTGAAGGCTAATTTGATCAACCAGGGCCTGACCCAGGAACAGGTAATGGAAGCCGCACTGAGGAGCGAACGCCATGTCGAAGAACACGTCGTCTGAAATGAAACTCACCCCGCCTGCCGCCGGCGCGCTGTCAGGGCTGAAGGGGATGAACCTCCAGGTATTCGTGATGATCGCCGCTATCGTGGCCATTATGCTGTTTTTCACCTGGACCACCGAAGGCGCCTATCTGAGCGCGCGTAATATCTCCAACCTGCTGCGCCAGACCGCTATCACCGGCATTCTCGCGGTCGGCATGGTGTTTGTGATTATTTCCGCCGAAATCGATCTCTCCGTGGGCTCAATGATGGGCCTGCTCGGCGGCGCGGCGGCGATTTTTGACGTCTGGCTCGGTTGGCCGCTACCGCTGACGATTGTGGTTACCCTGGTCCTGGGTCTGCTGCTGGGTGCCTGGAACGGTTGGTGGGTTGCCTATCGTAAGGTCCCCTCGTTTATCGTGACGCTCGCCGGGATGCTGGCATTTCGCGGTATTCTGATAGGCATCACCAACGGCACCACCGTTTCTCCCACCAGTCCGGCGATGTCGCAAATCGGCCAGAGCTATCTGCCTGATGGTATTGGCTTTGGCATCGGCGTGCTGGGTATGGCGGCGTTTATTATCTGGCAGTGGCGCGGCCGTATGCGACGCCAGGCTCTGGGCCTCTCCACGCCCGCCTCCGCCTCAACCGTCGGCCGCCAGACGATCACCGCCGTTATCGTGCTGGGTGCCATCTGGCTGTTAAACGACTATCGCGGCGTCCCGACGCCGGTACTGATTCTCACCGCGCTGCTGCTGGCGGGCATGTTTATGGCCACCCGTACCGCGTTCGGGCGGCGCATCTACGCCATCGGCGGCAATCTGGAGGCCGCGCGTTTATCCGGTATCAGCGTGGAGCGCACCAAGCTGGCGGTGTTCGCCATTAACGGCCTGATGGTGGCGATCGCCGGGTTGATTCTCAGCTCGCGCCTGGGCGCCGGTTCCCCTTCCGCCGGCAACATCGCCGAACTGGACGCCATCGCCGCCTGCGTGATCGGCGGTACCAGCCTGGCCGGCGGCATCGGCAGCGTCGCGGGCGCGGTCATGGGCGCTTTCATCATGTCCGCGCTGGATAACGGCATGAGCATGATGGATGTCGCCACCTTCTGGCAGTACATCGTCAAAGGGGTCATTTTATTGCTCGCGGTGTGGATGGATTCAGCCACTAAACGTCGGAACTGAGGACAGTGAAAAAAAATGCCCGAATTATTTGCGCTACAGCCAAACTTAGGCACAAGTAACTTGAAATAATCCGGGCATTGGCCGGTATTGTATGGCCTGCAAGAGAGACCAGGAACAACACTATGTTTGAAAAGCGTCACCGTATTACGCTGTTATTCAACGCCAACAAGGCCTATGACCGTCAGGTCGTTGAGGGCGTTGGCGAATATCTCCAGGCATCGCAATTGGAATGGGATATCTTCATTGAGGAAGATTTTCGGGCGCGGATTGAAAACATTAAGGAGTGGTTAGGCGACGGCGTCATTGCTGATTATGACGATCCGGAAATAGAAAATCTGCTGATCGACGTCAATGTGCCGATTGTCGGCGTTGGCGGCTCCTTCCACCGGCCGGAATGCTATCCGCCGGTTCACTATATCGCCACCGACAACGCCGCACTGGTCGAGAGCGCCTTTCTGCACCTCAAAGAAAAAGGCATCAACCGCTTCGCCTTTTACGGCCTGCCCGCTTCCAGCTGTAAGGGCTGGGCCGCAGAGCGCGAACACGCGTTTTGCCAGCTGGTCGCCAGAGAGAAATATCGCGGCGTGGTCTATCAGGGTCTCGAGACGGCGCCCGAAAACTGGCAGCATGCGCAAAATCGCCTCGCCGACTGGCTGCAAACCCTGCCGCCGCAAACCGGCATCATCGCCGTTACCGACGCCCGCGCCCGCCACGTATTACAGGCCTGCGAGCGCCTGCATATTCCGGTACCGGAAAAGCTGTGCGTTATTGGCATAGATAACGAAGAGCTTACTCGCTACCTGTCGCGCGTGGCGCTGTCTTCCGTTGCGCAGGGCACACGCCAGATGGGCTATCAGGCGGCAAAGCTGCTGCATCGCCTGCTGGAGAATGAAGAGCTACCGCTTCAGCGCCAGCTTATCCCGCCGATGCGCGTGGTTGAGCGCCGCTCCACCGACTACCGCTCGCTCACCGATCCCTCGGTTATTCAGGCGATGCACTATATTCGTAACCACGCCTGTAAAGGGATTAAGGTAGAGCAGGTGCTGGACGCCGTAGGCATTTCCCGCTCGAATCTGGAAAAGCGCTTCAAAGAAGAAGTGGGCGAGACCATTCATACGGTGATCCACAGCGAAAAACTGGAAAAAGCCCGTAGCCTGCTGGTATCGACCACCCTTTCGATTAACGAAATCTCGCAAATGTGCGGCTATCCCTCGCTGCAGTATTTCTACTCGGTGTTTAAGAAAGAGTACGACGTGACGCCGAAGGAGTACCGCGACCGGCACAGCGAAGTGATGATGTAGCGCGCAAAGAAAAATGCCCGGGCTTACGCGCCGGGCATTAATGATGACATGCAAGAGCAATTACATGTGTGCGGCTATCAACCGCTGGTTATCCTGATACATCGCGAAGAGATAGTTGTTATAGCTTGACCCTTTGGTCGAATAGCCCTTCAGCTTATGAATCATCGTGCTGGCGGTCACTTCCTGATCGGCTTTACGCAGCTGCGCACGCGATTTACGGAACGACGAGTAGGCCGGATGCGTATTCAGATTTCTGACATAGGCCTGAACGGACTCTTCCACCGAATCAAACTGGGAGTAGCCCTTCACCGCGCCGCGGCAGTTTCCACCGCCACACTTCATACCAAACAGATTGTTGTTCACCCGCGCCAGCTTTGACGTTCCCCAGCCGCTTTCCGCCGCTGCCATGGTAGCGACCATGCTATTCGGGATAATGTCGACGCGCTCAAGCAGCGAGTTCCATGGAATATGGCGAGTATTGCCGGACCACTTCACTTTATAGCGAGAGGCGATCTCTTTCAGCCGCGTACGCTCGCTCGGCGACCAGCGCGCATCGTACTGCTTGGAAACAAGCCAGTTACGATCGGCGGTAATCACCTGATTCTGTTTCGTAATATAAGGCATTACCGTCCGGAGAAACGCTTTTTTCCTTGGTGTCCCGGAAGGGTATTTTCGCAAATCAGGAAGTGAACTGCTCTTTACACTATTGCGAGAATACTCTTGTTTACTGCTTACCTTGCTTACTTTAACGGTACTTTTCTTCTTAACGATTGGGGCTTTATGACTCGTTGTTGCTGTGTGTGTTGTTGCCAGCACACTACCTGAAAATATGCAGGTAAGTAACATGAGTATCGCGGCCCCATATCGTCGAATGGGAGTCGATATCATTAGGTCTCCTGGTCGGATGCAATCATTCCAACGCCTTGTTTTTCACAAAAAATCGATAGTTGAATCGCGAATAGTATCAAAAATACCCAGATGACGCACCCACAGAAATAGTCCAATTCCGAAAAGCTGTCATCTGAAATCGGTTTCCGCCTCCTGACAACAGTACAAAAATGCGACTACCCTCTCATTTTTTGCTCATTTTTTGAACGCGATCACTCACCCTTTTCCATCCTCCCTGGAAAAGCGCCGCTGGGATGAGTTCATGGGACTACCGGACGCGCAAACTGAACAAAAAACCGCACACAGGACTCCGGAATGAAACTCGCTGCGCTTGCGTCGCTGCTGGTGCCTGGGATGGCCTTCGCCGCCTGGACTACCGCAGATTTCCCCGCCTTTACCGAAGAAGGCACCGGCAGATTTATCAGTCAAAACGAGGTAGCAAAGGGTACGCGCCCTCTGCGGATTACGTTTGACCAACAGTGCTGGCAGCCTGCCGGCGCGATCAAGCTCAACCAGATGCTCTCTATGGCGCCTTGCCGCGATCCGGCGCCGCAGTGGCGCGTCTTCCGCGATGGCCGCTATACCCTGGAAGTCGATACCCGTTCAGGTACGCCAACCCTGATGGTCTCTCTGGAAGAGAAACAGACCTCCACCGCCGCCGCACCGCAGATCAAGCAGTGCCCGAAATGGGATGGCAAGCCGCTCACCATTGACGTCAGCAAATCCTTTGCCGAAGGCAGTCAAGTTCGCGACTTCTACAGCGGCAATATCGCGACCGTCAGCGGCGGTAAAATTACCCTCCAGCCGGCGTTTAATAGCAATGGTCTGCTGCTGCTTGAACGCGCGGATACGGAAGCCGCCGCGCCGTTCAACTGGCATAACGCCACCGTCTATTTCGTCCTGACCGATCGCTTTGTCAACGGCAACCCGGCCAACGACAATAGCTATGGTCGCCATAAAGACGGCATGCAGGAAATTGGCACCTTCCACGGCGGCGATCTCCAGGGCCTGACCAGCAAACTGGATTACCTCCAGCAGCTCGGCGTTAACGCGCTATGGATCAGTTCGCCGCTGGAACAAATCCACGGCTGGGTCGGCGGCGGTACGAAAGGCGATTTCCCGCATTACGCCTATCACGGCTATTACATCCAGGACTGGACGAAGCTGGATGCCAATATGGGGACGGAAGACGATCTGCGCCGCCTCGTCGATGAGGCCCACAAGCGTGGGATCCGCATTCTGTTCGACGTGGTGATGAACCACACCGGCTACGCGACCCTGGCCGATATGCAGGAGTTTCAGTTTGGCTCGCTGTACATCCAGGGGGATGAACTGAAAAAGACCCTCGGAGAGCGCTGGACAGACTGGAAGCCCCGCGCGGGACAAAGCTGGCACAGCTTTAACGATTACATCAACTTTAGCGATAAAGCCGGATGGGAGAAATGGTGGGGTAAAAAATGGATCCGCACCGATATCGGCGACTACGACAACCCCGGCTTTGACGACCTGACCATGTCGCTGGCCTTCCTGCCGGATCTGAAAACCGAATCCACGGAGCCATCGGGCCTGCCGAACTTCTATCGCCATAAGCCGGATACCGCGGCCAAAGCGATCCCAGGCTACACGCCGCGCGATTATCTGACCCACTGGCTGAGCCAATGGGTACGCGACTACGGCATCGACGGCTTCCGCGTCGATACCGCCAAGCACGTCGAGCAGGCGGCCTGGCTGCAGTTAAAAACTCAGGCCACCGAAGCGCTGGCGGAATGGAAGAAAGCGAACCCGGACAAAGCGCTGGATAACGCGCCGTTCTGGATGACCGGCGAAGCCTGGGGCCACGGCGTGATGCAGAGCGACTACTATCGCCACGGCTTTGACGCCATGCTGAACTTTGATTATCAGGATCAGGCGGCAAAAGCGACAAGCTGCCTGGCGAATATCGACCTGACCTGGCAACATATGGCGGATAAGCTTCATGATTTCAACGTGTTAAGCTATCTCTCCTCGCATGATACCAGCCTGTTCCGCGAAGGCGGCAGCACGGCGGCGGAACTGCTGCTGCTCGCGCCCGGCGCAGTGCAGATCTTCTACGGCGATGAATCCTCACGGCCGTTCGGCCCGACAGGTTCCGATCCGCTTCAGGGTACGCGTTCAGATATGAACTGGCAGGACGTCAGCGGCAAAGCCGCGCGCAGCGTGACCCACTGGGAGAAATTGGGCCAGTTCCGCGCCCGTCACCCGGCGATTGGTATGGGTAAACAAACCACGCTATCGATGGCGAAAGGCTACGGCTTTATTCGCGAGAACGGCGATGACAAAGTGATGGTGGTATGGGCAGGTCAGCAGTAGCTTTCTGACCCACGGCTCCCCTGGCGTCCGGGGAGCCTTTTCAGGATAAACATCCAAAAATGTTTTCTCTCACAGAATAAAAACAAAATATCTTCCTGATACCTCGATTTGCACCCTGTCTGCGCTGGCGTTATGGTTACCCACTTTCCTGGAATACCGACAGACTAATCGCGATGACATTTTCACTTTTTGGCGACAAATTTACCCGTCATTCGGGCATCACCCGCTTGATGGAAGACCTCAATGACGGCCTGCGTACGCCGGGCGCCATCATGCTGGGCGGCGGCAATCCCGCGCAGATTCCGGAAATGAATGATTACTTCCATAGCCTGCTGGCCGACATGCTGAACAGCGGCAAAGCCCTTGATGCGCTTTGTAATTATGACGGTCCGCAGGGTAAAAGCGAGCTGCTGACCCTGCTGGCACAAATGCTGCGCGACGAACTGGGATGGGAGATCGAACCACAGAATATTGCACTGACAAATGGCAGCCAGAGCGCGTTTTTCTACTTGTTTAACCTCTTCGCAGGCCGTCGTGCGGATGGAACCACCCGTAAAGTGCTGTTTCCGTTGACGCCTGAGTACATTGGCTACGCCGATTCCGGCCTCGAAGAAGATCTGTTTGTCGCCACTCGCCCGAACATTGAACTGCTGCCGGAGGGCCAGTTTAAATACCACGTGGATTTCGAACATTTGCAGGTCACGGACGAGACGGGAATGATCTGCGTTTCCCGCCCCACCAACCCAACCGGTAACGTGATCACCGACGATGAGCTGATCAAGCTGGATGCGCTGGCCAACCAGCACGGCATCCCGTTGGTGATTGATAACGCCTACGGCGTTCCGTTCCCGGGGATTATTTTCAGCGACGCCAGGCCGCTGTGGAATCCGAATATCGTGCTGTGCATGAGCCTCTCCAAGCTGGGCCTGCCGGGCAGCCGCTGCGGGATTATCATCGCTAACGAAAAAATCATCACCGCCATCAGCAATATGAACGGCATTATCAGTCTCGCCCCCGGTGGAATGGGGCCGGCCATGATGTGCGAGATGATTAAGCGCAACGATCTTCTGCGCCTGTCAGAAACGGTGATAAAGCCGTTCTATTATCAGCGCGTGCAGGAGACTATCGCCATTATTCGCCGCTATTTGCCGGAAGATCGCTGCCTGATTCATAAGCCGGAAGGGGCGATTTTCCTCTGGCTGTGGTTTAAGGATCTGCCGATTTCTACCGAGCTGCTGTACCAGCGCCTGAAAAAGCGCGGCGTTCTGATGGTGCCGGGCGACTACTTCTTCCCGGGCCTGGATAAGCCATGGCCACACACGCATCAATGCATGCGCATGAACTACGTGCCGGACCCGGAGAAAATTGAAGCGGGCGTGAGGATTCTCGCCGAAGAAGTTGAACGCGCCTGGCGTGAACAGGACCCGTCATAGGCCCGAATAAGCCAGATCTATTCCCGGCTCGCACTGCGTTTAGCCGGGCTACACGTCCCGTAGCCCGAACACGCGCGCCAGCGCCGCCTCCGGGAAACACGCTACATCGCCAGCGCCATCCGCTGGCGACGTTCAGCGGCTATTCTTTCCAGCTCCATCGGCTCCATGCAGCGCAGCGCCTGGGTCGGGCACGCCGCCACGCAGGCCGGGCCTTCGTCGCGATGGCTGCATAAATCGCACTTCAGCGCCTGTACGCCCTCCTCCACCCGCATCACGGTCATCGCGCCATAGGGGCACGCTACCATACAGCTTTTGCATCCGATGCAGCGGCGTTGATCTACGCGCCAGACCGAATTTTCTCGGCGGATTGCGCCCTCGGGGCAGACGTTGGCGCAGGGCGCATCTTCGCACTGGCGGCACAGCGTCGCCGTCGAGAGTTCATCATTTTTCACCACGCGGATCCGCGGCGCAAAGCGCGCGGCGGAGACGCCAGAACAGTCCTGGTCCTGCTGATGGGAAACCACGCAGGCGACTTCACAGGTACGGCAGCCGATGCACTTTTCCGCATCCGCGAGAATAAACCGATTCATCCTTGCTCCATTGGGGATAAAAACGCAGAGTGCCAGAAAAAACCGCTTCCGCGCCTTGATCCTGAATGGAGTCAGCGGCGTTTTCTCTCAGATGTCCGGGATTATCTGGTCATTTGCCTTAACCTTCCCGCACGGAAAAGCCCAGTTCGCGAGAAATCGCCTCTGCCGTATCGCGCAGCGGCTTGAGTAAATTTTTCTCTCCCACCTGCTTGAGGCGCGATGTTGATAGGGAGATAGAAATGGCATAAGGCACGCGCCCATGAATGTCGAAAACGGGGACAGCCAGGCACGACACGCCCAGCTCGTTCTCTTCCCTGTCCATCGCCATATTTCGCTCGCGGATCTGCGCCAGTTCATCATGCATCGCAGGCAAGCCGGTAATGGTATTGCGGGTCAGCGGCTGAATAATCTCCTGGTGTGAATTCCAGTAGCTCTCAACGTAGTCAGGATGGCCAAACGCCATATAAATCTTGCCCATTGCCGAGCAGTACAGCGGCATGTGCTGGCCAATATAGGCGCGCGTACGCAGCATACCGGTGGTCGGCTCCAGCTTATAAATCAGGATCGCGTGGTCATCTTCACGGCTGGAGAAGTTCACCGTCTCGCCGGTGGCCAGGTTAAGCGCCTCAAGATGCGGCGCCGCGACGTGGATAATATTCAGCGACGACAACGCCTTTTGGCCAACGGCGATAAATTTTGTCGTCAGACGATAGCTCCCCGCCGCCGGGGCAGGCGTCACGTACCCGCAGGACTGCAGCCCCTGTAATAAGCGATGAACGGTACTTTTGTTCAGTCCCGCCAGTTCCGACAGATGCGCCAGTGGACAGCCATTTGGATAATTACTCAGGATCTCAATTAGCATCAACCCACGAAAAAGGCTCTGACTTCCGGCAGGCCTCTCTTTATCTTGCGTGTTCTCGCTCTCTTTTGTGCCCATCGCTTCCGCTCCCATTTTTGTCGCGTTCAGATGGTAGCGCAAAGTGTGTTTCAGTTCACGATCTGAACCGAAAAAACACAACTTTATGATTTTTATGATTTTTAAAAATAACGCTGCCCGTTGATCTGACAAAAATTGATCGCTATATTTGAAATCAGATTTCGCATAGTGAAATTTAGAGATAAAAAAGCGATCAACTCTGACCAGGGAAACAGCAATGAAAGTCACGTTTGAGCAGTTAAAAGAGGCATTCAATCGGGTACTGCTGGCGCGTGGCGTCGCCGCGGAAACCGCCGATGCCTGCGCAGAAATGTTTGCCCGCACCACCGAATCCGGCGTCTATTCTCACGGCGTGAACCGCTTTCCTCGCTTCATCCAGCAGTTGGATAACGGCGACATTATTCCTGAAGCCAAACCGCAGCGGGTGACCAGCCTCGGCGCCATCGAACAGTGGGATGCTCAGCGTTCCATCGGCAACCTGACGGCGAAAAAGATGATGGATCGGGCCATTGAGCTGGCCTCCGATCACGGTATCGGCCTGGTCGCCTTACGTAATGCTAACCACTGGATGCGCGGCGGCAGCTACGGCTGGCAGGCGGCGGAAAAAGGCTACATCGGTATCTGCTGGACCAACTCCATCGCCGTTATGCCGCCGTGGGGCGCTAAAGAGTGCCGTATCGGTACCAACCCGCTGATCGTCGCCATTCCGTCGACGCCGATCACCATGGTGGATATGTCGATGTCGATGTTCTCCTACGGCATGCTGGAGGTTAACCGCCTTGCCGGCCGCGAACTGCCCGTGGACGGCGGATTCGACGATGACGGTCGTTTGACCAAAGAGCCGGGGACGATCGAGAAAAATCGCCGCATATTACCCATGGGCTACTGGAAAGGTTCCGGCCTGTCGATCGTGCTGGATATGATTGCCACCCTCCTCTCCAACGGATCGTCGGTTGCCGAAGTGACCCAGGAAAACAGCGATGAATATGGCGTTTCGCAGATCTTCATCGCTATTGAAGTGGATAAGCTGATCGACGGCGCAACCCGCGACGCCAAGCTGCAACGGATTATGGATTTCATCACCACCGCCGAGCGCGCCGATGAAAATGTGGCGGTCCGTCTTCCTGGCCATGAATTTACCCGTCTGCTGGATGAAAACCGCCGCAACGGCATTACCGTCGATGACAGCGTATGGGCCAAAATTCAGGCGCTGTAAGGAGCTCACCCATGATTTTTGGTCATATTGCTCAACCTAATCCGTGTCGTCTGCCCGCGGCCATTGAGCGGGCGCTTGAGTTCCTGCGCACGACGGATTTCCACGCGCTGGCACCCGGCGTCGTGGAAATCGACGGCCAAAACATCTTCGCGCAGGTTATCGACTTAACCACTCGCGATGCCGCTGAAAATCGTCCGGAGGTCCACCGTCGCTATCTGGATATCCAGTTTCTGGCATCGGGCGAAGAAAAAATCGGTATCGCCATTGATACCGGCAATAATCAAATCAGCGAATCTTTGTTAGAACAGCGCGATATTATTTTCTATCACGACAGCGAACATGAATCGTTCTTTGAAATGACGCCAGGCAACTATGCGATATTTTTCCCACAAGATGTTCATCGTCCTGGATGTAATAAAACTGTAGCCACGCCGATCCGCAAAATAGTCGTTAAGGTCGCTATTTCAGTTTTATAAGAAGGAGCACAAAATGAATTCGAATAATACCGGTTACATTATCGGTGCGTACCCCTGTGCACCCTCATTTCACCAAAAGAGTGAAGAGGAAGAGACGGAATTCTGGCGGCAGCTCTCCGACACCCCGGATATTCGCGGGCTGGAGCAACCCTGCCTTGAACATCTTCATCCGCTCGGCGACGAGTGGTTATTGCGCCATACCCCGGGACACTGGCAGATTGTCGTTACCGCCATCATGGAAACCATGCGCCGCCGCGGTGAAAACGGCGGCTTTGGGCTGGCGTCCAGCGACGAAACGCAGCGCAAAGCCTGCGTGGAGTACTATCGCCACCTGCAGCAGAAGATCGCTAAAATCAATGGCAATACCGCCGGAAAGGTCATTGCCCTTGAGCTTCACGCCGCCCCGCTGGCGGGCAATGCCAACGTGGCTCAGGCTACCGACGCCTTTGCCCGTTCATTAAAAGAGATTACCCGCTGGGACTGGTCCTGCGAGCTGGTGCTGGAGCACTGCGACGCGATGACCGGCAGCGCGCCGCGCAAAGGATTTTTGCCGTTAGAAAACGTGCTGGAAGCCATTGCCGATTATGACGTTAGCATTTGTATTAACTGGGCGCGTTCGGCCATTGAAGGGCGGAATACCGTGCTACCGCTCACCCATACGCAGCAGGTAAAACGGGCAGGAAAGCTCGGCGCGCTGATGTTTTCTGGCACGACGCAAACCGGCGAGTACGGCGAATGGCAGGATTTACACGCGCCGTTCGCGCCTTTCTGCCCGCAGAGCCTGATGACCACCGAACACGCTCGTGAATTATTTGCCTGCGCAGGAACCGCCCCCCTGCAATTTTCAGGCATTAAATTACTGGAAATTAATGCCAGCGCAAACGTTGATCATCGCATCGCGATATTACGCGACGGCATCTCCGCGCTAAAACAAGCACAATAATAATAATCACCTTCATCACCAGAATATTTTTAATATTACGAGACTATAAAGATGAATATAACCTCTAACTCTACAACCAAAGATATACCGCGCCAGCGCTGGTTAAGAATCATTCCGCCTATACTGATCACTTGTATTATTTCTTATATGGACCGGGTCAATATTGCCTTTGCGATGCCCGGAGGTATGGATGCCGACTTAGGTATTTCCGCCACCATGGCGGGGCTGGCGGGCGGTATTTTCTTTATCGGTTATCTATTTTTACAGGTTCCCGGCGGGAAAATTGCCGTTCACGGTAGCGGTAAGAAATTTATCGGCTGGTCGCTGGTCGCCTGGGCGGTCATCTCCGTGCTGACGGGGTTAATTACCAATCAGTACCAGCTGCTGGCCCTGCGCTTCTTACTGGGCGTGGCGGAAGGCGGTATGCTGCCGGTCGTTCTCACGATGATCAGTAACTGGTTCCCCGACGCTGAACGCGGTCGCGCCAACGCGATTGTCATTATGTTTGTGCCGATTGCCGGGATTATCACCGCCCCGCTCTCAGGCTGGATTATCACGGTTCTCGACTGGCGCTGGCTGTTTATTATCGAAGGTTTGCTCTCGCTGGTTGTTCTGGTTCTGTGGGCATACACCATCTATGACCGTCCGCAGGAAGCGCGCTGGATTTCCGAAGCAGAGAAGCGCTATCTGGTCGAGACGCTGGCCGCGGAGCAAAAAGCCATTGCCGGCACCGAGGTGAAAAACGCCTCTCTGAGCGCCGTTCTCTCCGACAAAACCATGTGGCAGCTTATCGCCCTGAACTTCTTCTACCAGACCGGCATTTACGGCTACACCCTGTGGCTACCCACCATTCTGAAAGAATTGACCCATAGCAGCATGGGGCAGGTCGGCATGCTCGCCATTCTGCCGTACGTCGGCGCCATTGCCGGGATGTTCCTGTTTTCCTCCCTTTCAGACCGAACCGGTAAACGCAAGCTGTTCGTCTGCCTGCCGCTGATTGGCTTCGCTCTGTGCATGTTCCTGTCGGTGGCGCTGAAAAACCAAATTTGGCTCTCCTATGCCGCGCTGGTCGGCTGCGGATTCTTCCTGCAATCGGCGGCTGGCGTGTTCTGGACCATCCCGGCACGTCTGTTCAGCGCGGAAATGGCGGGCGGCGCGCGCGGGGTTATCAACGCGCTTGGCAACCTCGGCGGATTTTGTGGCCCTTATGCGGTCGGGGTGCTGATCACGTTGTACAGCAAAGACGCCGGCGTCTATTGCCTGGCGATCTCCCTGGCGCTGGCCGCGCTGATGGCGCTGCTGCTGCCGGCGAAATGCGATGCCGGTGCTGCGCCGGTAAAGACGATAAATCCACATAAACGCACTGCGTAAACTCGAGCCCGGCGGCGCTGCGCCTGCCGGGCCTGCGAAATATGCCGGGTTCACCCGGTAACAATGAGATGCGAAAGATGAGCAAGAAACAGGCCTTCTGGCTGGGTATTGATTGCGGCGGCACCTATCTGAAAGCCGGTTTATATGACGCCGAAGGTCATGAACATGGCATTGTGCGGCAAGCGCTACGGACGATGTCGCCCCTGCCGGGTTACGCCGAACGCGACATGCGCCAGCTCTGGCAACACTGCGCGGCGACCATTGCCGGGCTATTACAGCAGGCAGGTGTATCCGGCGAACAGATTAAAGGCGTGGGCATCTCCGCTCAGGGTAAGGGCCTCTTTCTCCTCGATAAGCAGGATCGGCCGCTGGGTAACGCCATCCTCTCCTCCGATCGTCGGGCGCTGAAAATCGTTCAGCGCTGGCAGCGGGACCGTATTCCCGAACGGCTCTATCCCGTTACCCGCCAGACGCTATGGACCGGACATCCGGCTTCTTTGCTGCGCTGGGTAAAAGAGAATGAACCCCAGCGCTACGCGCAAATTGGCTGCGTGATGATGGGGCATGACTATCTGCGCTGGTGCTTAACCGGCGCGAAGGGCTGCGAGGAGAGCAACATCTCCGAGTCCAACCTCTACAACATGGCCATGGGCCAGTACGACCCGCGCCTGACCGAGTGGCTGGGCATCGGTGAAATCGATAGCGCGCTGCCCCCCGTTGTAGGGTCAGCCGAAATTTGCGGGGAGATCACCGCTCAGGCAGCCGCTTTAACCGGTCTGGCGGCGGGTACTCCCGTCGTTGGCGGCCTGTTTGACGTGGTCTCCACCGCCCTTTGCGCCGGGATTGAGGATGAGTCGACCCTCAATGCGGTGATGGGGACCTGGGCCGTCACCAGCGGTATCGCTCACGGCCTGCGCGACCATGAGGCCCACCCTTACGTCTATGGCCGCTACGTCAATGACGGCCAGTATATCGTTCACGAAGCCAGCCCGACCTCATCCGGCAACCTCGAATGGTTTACCGCCCAGTGGGGCGATCTCTCGTTTGATGAGATCAATCAGGCCGTCGCCAGCCTGCCGAAAGCCGGGAGCGAGCTGTTTTTTCTGCCGTTTCTCTATGGCAGCAACGCCGGGCTGGAGATGACCTGCGGCTTTTACGGCATGCAGGCGCTGCATACCCGCGCGCACCTGCTGCAGGCGGTTTATGAAGGCGTGGTATTTAGCCATATGACCCACCTCAACCGTATGCGCGAACGCTTTACAAACGTTCAAGCCCTGCGCGTCACCGGCGGCCCGGCGCACTCCGACGTCTGGATGCAGATGCTGGCGGACGTCAGCGGCTTACGCATTGAACTCCCGCAGGTGGAAGAGACCGGCTGCTTTGGCGCGGCCCTCGCCGCTCGCGTCGGCACCGGCGTATACCGCAGCTTTAGCGAAGCCCGGCGCGCCCGGCAGCACCCGGTACGCACGCTGCTACCCGATATGACCGCCCACGCGCGCTATCAGCGCAAATACCGCCACTACCTGCATTTGATTGAAGCACTACAGGGCTATCACGCCCGTATTAAGGAGCACGCATTATGAGCCGACCATTACTGCAGCTGGCGCTCGACCATACCAGCCTTCAGGCTGCGCAGCGCGATGTCGCCCTGCTACAGGATCACGTTGATATTGTGGAGGCGGGAACCATCCTCTGCTTAACCGAAGGGCTTAGCGCGGTTAAAGCCCTGCGCGCCCAGTGTCCGGAGAAGATCATCGTCGCCGACTGGAAAGTCGCCGACGCCGGTGAAACCCTGGCGCAGCAGGCCTTTGGCGCTGGCGCCAACTGGATGACTATTATCTGCGCCGCACCGCTCGCCACGGTCGAGAAAGGCCACGCCGTAGCCCAGGCCTGCGGCGGTGAAATTCAGATGGAGCTGTTCGGCAACTGGACCCTGGATGACGCCCGCGCCTGGTACCGTACTGGCGTCCATCAGGCGATTTACCATCGCGGACGCGATGCCCAGGCCAGCGGGCAGCAGTGGGGGGAGGCGGATCTGGCGCGCATGAAAGCGCTGTCCGATATTGGCCTTGAGCTGTCGATTACCGGCGGCATTACCCCAGCCGATCTACCGCTGTTCAAAGATATCAACGTCAAAGCCTTTATTGCCGGGCGCGCGCTGGCAGGCGCCGCCCATCCGGCGCGGGTTGCCGCCGAATTCCACGCGCAAATCGACGCTATCTGGGGAGAACAGCATGCGTAACCATCCGTTAGGTATTTATGAAAAAGCGCTGGCGAAGGATCTCAGCTGGCCTGAGCGGCTGGTACTGGCCAAAAGCTGCGGTTTTGATTTTGTCGAAATGTCGGTGGACGAGACCGATGAACGCCTTTCGCGCCTGGAGTGGACCCCGGCCCAGCGCGCATCGCTGGTGAGCGCGATGCTGGAAACCGGCGTCGCCATTCCCTCGATGTGCTTGTCCGCCCATCGCCGTTTCCCCTTTGGCAGCCGCGATGAAGCGGTACGCGATCGGGCGCGAGAGATTATGACCAAAGCCATCCGCCTGGCGCGCGATCTGGGGATCCGCACCATCCAGCTGGCGGGTTACGACGTCTATTACGAAGAGCATGATGAAGGCACCCGGCAGCGTTTTGCCGAAGGGCTGGCCTGGGCGGTAGAACAGGCCGCCGCCGCGCAGGTAATGCTGGCGGTGGAGATCATGGACACCGCCTTTATGAACTCCATCAGCAAATGGAAAAAGTGGGACGAGATGCTTTCGTCACCGTGGTTTACCGTCTACCCGGACGTCGGCAACCTCAGCGCCTGGGGAAACGACGTCACCGCCGAGCTGAAGCTGGGCATCGATCGTATCGCCGCCATCCACCTGAAAGATACGCTGCCCGTGACCGACGATAGCCCTGGCCAGTTTCGCGACGTGCCGTTCGGCGAAGGATGCGTCGATTTTGTCGGCATTTTTAAGACGCTGCGCGAGCTGAACTACCGCGGTTCATTTTTGATTGAGATGTGGACGGAGAAAGCCAGCGAGCCGGTGCTGGAGATTATCCAGGCCCGGCGCTGGATTGAATCACGGATGCAGGAAGGGGGATTCACATGTTAGAACAACTGAAAGCCGAGGTACTGGCGGCAAACCTGGCCCTCCCCGCACACGGCCTGGTCACCTTTACCTGGGGCAACGTCAGCGCGGTCGATGAAACGCGCAAGCTGATGGTCATTAAGCCCTCCGGCGTCGAATATGAGGTGATGACCGCCGACGATATGGTGGTCGTAGAGATGGCCAGCGGTAAAGTCGTTGAAGGCGGTAAAAAACCCTCTTCAGATACGCCAACGCATCTGGCGCTTTATCGCCGCTATCCGCAGATCGGCGGGATCGTGCATACCCACTCCCGCCACGCGACGATCTGGTCGCAGGCCGGGCTCGATCTCCCCGCCTGGGGCACCACCCACGCCGACTACTTCTATGGCGCGATCCCCTGTACCCGACGGATGACCGTTGAGGAGATTAACGGCGAGTATGAGTATCAGACCGGTGAGGTGATTATCAAAACCTTTGAACAGCGCGGCCTGGATCCGGCGCAAATCCCGGCGGTATTGGTCCATTCGCACGGCCCCTTTGCCTGGGGTAAAGACGCCGCCGACGCCGTACATAACGCCGTGGTGCTGGAGGAGTGCGCCTACATGGGCCTCTTCTCGCGCCAGCTGGCGCCACAGCTGCCGGATATGCAGTCTGAACTGCTCGATAAACACTATCTGCGTAAACACGGCGCGAA
The DNA here is from genome assembly GCF_002556465.1 of Klebsiella sp. MBT K-1. Classification (NCBI taxonomy): domain Bacteria; kingdom Pseudomonadati; phylum Pseudomonadota; class Gammaproteobacteria; order Enterobacterales; family Enterobacteriaceae; genus Klebsiella; species Klebsiella sp. MBT K-1. Next base: position 271,567 of record NZ_PDEL01000003.1, read on the forward strand.
CGCCTATTACGGGCAAAACTAATCCCGCGGAACTCCCCGGATTGCGGCTAACGCCTTATCCGGGCTACCGGCGGTCTGCGGTCCCGTAGCCCGGGCAGCACAGCGCCGGCGGGGAAAACCCATCAACCCTACGCCGAATTAATATGTTCCTTGCAGTAACGACGCTTCCACGCCGCCGGCGTCAGGCTGGTGTGCTTGCGGAAAATCTTGCGAAAATAGCCGACATCGTTAAACCCGCATTTCATCGCCACCTCGGTAAGCGACAGGGAATCGCTGATAAGCAGCTTTTCCGCCGCCCTTACCCGCTGACGGTGCAGCGCTTCGGTTAACGTCAGCCGGAAAGCATGGCGATAAACGCGCCCCAGATAATCCGCGTTGCAGTGCAGCTCCTGCGCCAGCGTGGATGCGGAAAGGGGCAAATGAAACCGGGTACGAATGATTTGCTGCGCTCTCCACGCCAGCGCGTTGCCGGGACTGTCGGCGGGCTGTTCGCCTGCTGCCGCCGAAATTTGCTGCAAAATCAGCAGCAGGATCAGCTCCAGCGCCACGCTACGATGAATATTTTCCTGCTCGCGTAAGAATTGACGAAACAGTGAAATAATATACTGCGGGTCATTAACGCGCATATGTTGTGGAATAGAAAGCAGCGCATCACCCTCACCCGACGTCACTTCAAAATGCAGCCAGTAGAATTTTAAATCTGACGGAAACAGTCCGATCCCCACATGTAATCGCTGCGGCCAGAGCAGCAAACTTTCCCCGGCATTCACGCTAAAAACTTTGTTGTTTTCGCGAATCGTTAATGTCCCTTTTTCCACAAAGATTATTTCCCAGGAGTGAAGCTGACGAGCCGGATGGCTGCCGACGCCGCGGGAAATAAACAACCCGCCGTTCTGCACCTTAATCGGAAGTGACATGGATAATTCAAGCATAGATATTCAACATTCCGCTTTTTTCATCATAAATAACCTCTCATTGCCATTGATTATTCACGATAAAATAGGGTTCTGCCGGATCGAAATCACATTTTTATCATCAGGTCGGAATCGTCCTCTTTTTATACTTTTTCATTCCCTTGTTGCCCCCCATATTTCGTGCAGAATAAATAACGTAATTTGCAAATAACACAATTAAAGCCCGCGCCTCAGCGGGATATTATTCCGCACATCATCTCCGGGAGTTATTTATGACTTCGGCTCCGATTACCACAAGCGATTTAGCACGGCGCGTCCAGGACGACAAACTATCCCTACGGGAAAAAATAGGCTACGGACTTGGCGACGCGGGCGGGACGGTGATTACCTGCCTGATCATGAACTTTTTGACTTTTTTCTATACCGATGTCTTCGGCCTGACGCCCGCGCTGGTCGGAACCCTGTTTCTGGCCCTGCGCGTTTTTGACGCCGTTTCCGATCCTATCATGGGCGTGCTGGCCGACCGTACCCAAAGCCGCTGGGGGCGCTTTCGTCCCTGGCAGCTGTGGATTGCCGTGCCGATCGGCGTTATCGGCGTTCTGACGTTTACCGTGCCCGATGCCAGCATGGGGGTAAAAATCGCCTGGGCGTTCGGCACCTATCTGCTGCTCTCGGTGAGCTACACCGCGATTAACGTCCCCTACTGCGCGCTGATCAACACCATGACCACGCGCCATACCGAGGTTATCTCATGTCAGGCATGGCGTTTTGTGCTGTGCGGCGTGGCGGGTTTCTTAGTCTCCGTTGGGCTGCCGTGGCTGGTGAAAGCGCTCGGCAAGGGCGATACCGCGCAGGGCTATCAGTACGGCGTCGCCGTACTCTGCGCCATCGCGGTGGCGATGTTCCTGTGCTGCTTTTTCTGGGTTCGCGAACGCGTCTCGCTGGATGTGATGGGCAAATTTACCCTGCGCGAGCACATCGCCGGCCTGCGCAATAATGACCAGCTGCTGCTGATGCTGGTGATGTCGTTCCTGCTAATCAACGTTTTTAATATCCGCGGCGGCGGCTATATGTACTTCATCACCTACGTGCTGGGCGGCTCCACCGGCTACACCTCGCTATTCTTCACCATGGTGACCTTCGCCTCGATTGCGGGCTCCGCGATCATCAATATGCTGTCGCGCCGCTTCGATACCGTCAAACTCTACTATTACACCAACCTGGCGCTGGCTGCGCTGGCCGTCGCGATGTGGTTTTTACCAACCGGGGCGGCATACCAGACCCTGTGGCTGATCGTCATCCTCGGCAACGGCATTATTCTCGGCTTCACCCTGCCGCTGCACTTTTCGCTGATGGCCTTCTCCGACGACTACGGCGAATGGAAAACCGGGGTGCGCTCTTCCGGTATGAACTTCGCCTTTAACCTGTTCTTTATCAAGCTGGCATGGGCCTCCAGCGCCGGCATTATCAGCGTCGTGTTTATCTACGTGGCTTACCAGCCGGGCGTGGAAAACCAAACGGCCTCATCCCTGGCGGGCATCTCCTCAATGGAGACCCTGCTGCCCGCCCTGTTCCATCTGCTGCTGGCCTTCACTATTCGCGCCTGCAAGCTTAACAATCCGATGATGGCGCGCATTGCCAGCGACCTGCGCACGCGTCACGTTCAGCCTTAAGGAGTCCGTCATGCCCGTTATGGAAGTCGATCTGCACAAACTGAAAATCAACGATCCGTTCCTCGGCCAGTACCAGCAGCTGGTGCGCGATGTGGTGATCCCCTACCAGTGGGATGCGCTTAACGACCGCATCGAAGAGGCGGATCCTAGCCATGCAATAGAGAACTTCCGCATCGCCGCCGGGCGACAGGAGGGCGAATTCTACGGCATGGTCTTTCAGGACAGCGACGTGGCGAAATGGCTGGAGGCGGTGGCCTGGTCGCTGTGCCAGAAGCCGGACGCCGAGCTGGAAAAAACCGCCGACGAGGTAATTGAACTGGTCGCGGCCGCCCAGTGTGAAGATGGCTATCTGAATACATATTTCACGGTCAAAGCGCCCGAAGAGCGCTGGACTAACCTCGCCGAATGCCACGAACTGTACTGCGCCGGCCACATGATTGAAGCGGGCGTCGCCTTCTTCCAGGCCACCGGCAAGCGTCGTCTGCTGGAAGTCGTCTGCCGCCTCGCTGACCACATCGATAGCGTGTTTGGCCCCGGAGAGAACCAGTTGCACGGCTACCCTGGCCATCCGGAAATCGAGCTGGCGTTAATGCGCCTGTACGACGTCACTCAGGAGCCACGCTATATCGCGCTGGTGAAGTACTTCGTTGAGGCGCGCGGCACGCAGCCGCATTTTTACGATATCGAATATGAGAAGCGCGGCAAAACCTCTTACTGGAACACCTACGGTCCGGCGTGGATGGTGATGGATAAGCCCTACAGCCAGGCGCATCAGCCGATTTCCGAACAGCCGGTCGCCATCGGCCACGCGGTGCGTTTCGTCTATCTGATGGCCGGCGTTGCCCACCTCGCCCGTTTAAGTCAGGACGAGGGTAAGCGCCAGGATTGCCTGCGCCTGTGGAAAAATATGGCCCAGCGTCAGCTGTATATCACCGGCGGCATCGGCTCGCAGAGCAGCGGGGAGGCCTTCAGCAGCGACTATGACCTGCCAAACGACACGGTCTATGCCGAAAGCTGTGCTTCCATTGGCCTGATGATGTTTGCCCGCCGGATGCTGGAGATGGAAGCCGACAGCCAATATGCCGACGTGATGGAGCGCGCGCTGTATAACACCGTGCTGGGCGGCATGGCGCTCGACGGCAAGCACTTCTTCTACGTCAATCCGCTGGAAGTGCATCCAAAATCCTTAAAATTCAACCATATTTACGATCACGTTAAGCCCGTCCGCCAGCGCTGGTTCGGCTGCGCGTGCTGCCCGCCGAATATTGCCCGCGTGCTGACCTCGCTGGGACACTATATCTACACGCCGCACGACGATGCCCTGTACATCAACCTGTATATCGGCAACAGCGCGGAGATCCCGGCGGGCAATGAGGCGCTGCGCCTGCGCATCAGCGGCAACTATCCGTGGCAGGAACAGGTGCAGATAGTCATCGATTCATTGTCGCCTGTGCATCATACCCTGGCCCTGCGCCTGCCGGACTGGTGCGATAAGCCGCAGGTGACGCTCAACGGCGCGCCGGTTACGCAGGACGTACGCAAAGGGTATCTGTACATCAGCCATCTCTGGCAGGAGGGCGACACGCTGCTGTTAACCCTGCCGATGCCGGTGCGCCGCATTTATGGTAACCCGCTGGTGCGCCACCAGGCAGGTCAGGTCGCCGTCCAGCGCGGCCCGCTGGTTTACTGCCTGGAGCAGGCGGATAACGGCGAGCAATTGCATAACCTGCAGCTGCCGCGCGACGCCCGATTTATCACTGTAGAAGGCAAAGGGATTTTTGCCCGCAAGATACTTCTCCAGGCGCCGGGCTATAAGCAAACGGCGGAAGATGCCGAGCAGCAGGCGCTGTGGCGTTACGATCGCGCGCCGTCCAGCCGCCAGCCGCACCTGCTGACCTTCATCCCGTGGTTTAGCTGGGCCAACCGCGGCGAAGGCGAGATGCGTATCTGGGTGAACGAAGCGGAAGCGTAAGTGTGAGGATTCCCCGGTGGCGCTGCGCTTACCGGGACAACAAGGTTTGTGCGTTATCGTAGCCCGGGTCAGGCGTTCACGCCGCGACCCGGGACAACCTGCTTATGCTAAAGAAACAGCGCCTTATCGCGTAGGATATGGTCATTACCGCGACGGCGGGTAAAGCCGATACGGTCGAAATACTCGAGGATCTGAATCGCCAGCTTGCGCCCGACGTTCAGCGTATCGCGGAAATCCGCCGCGCAGGTTGATCCCCTCTCCAGATCCAGCTCGCGGATCATTTTGGCAAACGCCACAATCCGATCGTTGCGATAGTAGCGATCTTTGACGATCGCGGTAATCATCCCCTGCTGCGCCGCCTGGCGTAATACCGCTCGCATTAACGACTCTTCCACGTTGGCTTCCCGCGCCAGATCGCGCACCCACCATGGCTCATCGGCAAACAGCCCGACCACCCGCTGCCAAATGGCCTGCTGCTCGTCGGTAAAGCCCGCTTTATGCTCCGGCAGATGCAGCCATCCGTGGTGGCTGTGAACAGTGCCGCTTTCGCGCATCTGCTCAATCAACAGCAGCACCAGCGCCTCATCTTCCATCGGCAGCGCAATACGCCGCAGGCGTTCGCGGCCCGGCCCGGGCTCATCGCGATGCTGGTCGTGGTAACGCGCCAGGGCGTCGAGCAGTTTCCGCTGCCAGCGCGCGGCAAGCGGGGCGCTCAGCAGACTATTGCCCGCCTGCAGGTAATCAGGACGGTTAATCAGCGCCTTCAGCCCCTCGTCGCTGAGCTGACGCGCCCAGGCGAAATCATCGAGGCGCACCGCGTCGCGCTGCAGATGAATATCCAGCGCCTGGACGTCATCGCCCTGCGCGGCGGCCAGCGCGCGCAGCCACTGTAGATACTCCGGCTTACGCTTGCCCCGGCGCGGCGGATTGAGGGTCACCACTCGCGCGCCGGCCAGCGTCAGGCGCGCGGAAATATCGCGCAGCACCAGACGGTCGTTATCCGCCAGCCGCAGCGGCGTATCGAGAACCAGCTCCGCCAGCGCGCCTTCGAGCAGCGACACGCGACCGGTAATATGGCTGGCGGCGTGGTGGATATGCAGCGGCTGCCACTGGCTAAGCGGCGTATGGCACTGGAGTTCGACAATGACCCGTTCAGAGGCTTCCGGCGGTGGTACCGCCAGCAGCCAGTCGCCGCGGTTAAGATCCTCCTTTTGCGCATCGCCGACAATATTCAGCGCGATGCGCTGACCGGCCCACGCTTTCGCCACCGGCTGATTCTGCGCGTGCAGCCCGCGCACGCGCATCGGTTTATCGACGCCGGTCAGCCACAGCGTATCGCCAACGTTAACTTCGCCGGAAAGCGCCGTCCCGGTGACCACCAGCCCCGCGCCTTTGACGGTAAACGCCCGGTCGATCGCCAGGCGAAAACGCTGATGCTGTGGGTGAGCGCGCGCGGAAAGCTGCAGGAGATGATCGCGCAGCCCGGCGATACCCAGGCCTTCCGTCGCCGCGACGGTAAACAGGGTCGCGCCGGTAAAGCCGAACTCCGCCAGCGCCGCCTCGACCTCCGCCTTCACTTCCTCAACCCGCGCCGTTTCTACGCGGTCCGCTTTGGTCAGCGCCACGGTTAACGTCGGCTTCCCCGTGAGCTGGAGGATCGCCAGGTGCTCGCGCGTCTGCGCCATCACCCCATCATCGCAGGCCACCACCAGCAGCGCGTGATCGATACCGCCGACGCCGGCCAGCATATTGGACAAAAATTTTTCGTGGCCGGGGACGTCGATAAAACCCAGCACCCGCCCGTCGGGCTGCGGCCAGTAGGCGTAGCCCAGGTCGATAGTCATCCCGCGCGCTTTCTCTTCCGGCAGGCGATCGGCGTTGATGCCGGTAATCGCCTGTAGCAGCGTGGTTTTGCCGTGGTCAACGTGTCCGGCGGTGGCAATAATCATCTCAATAACATCTCCATAAACCGGGGTTCATCCTCAAGACAGCGCAGGTCCAGCCACAGGCGGCCATCGTAGATCCTGCCAATAACCGGCACGGGCAACAGACGCCAGCGCGCCGCCAGGGCTTCCAGCCGGCTGCCGCGGCCATCGCGCGGAGTAAAGGTCAACGCCGCGCTGGGCAAGCGGTCTACCGGCAGCGAACCGCTGCCGATCTGCGACAGACATGGCTCAACCTGCAGGTCAAAATCAGCATAATGCGCAGCCAGCGCGGCCTGAATGCGCTCGCCCTGCTGGCGGATCGCCTCCGCCTGGCGGGTCAGCAGCCGCAGGGTCGGCAGTTCAGCGGCCAGCTTTTCCGGGTGCAGATAGAGGCGCAGCGTGGCCTCCAGCGCCGCGAGGGTCATTTTATCCGCCCGCAGGGCGCGCTTGAGCGGATGGCTCTGCAAACGGGCGATCAGCGCTTTCTTTCCGACAATAATTCCCGCCTGCGGGCCGCCCAGCAGCTTATCGCCGGAGAAGCTCACCAGGCTGACGCCGGCGGCAATCATCTCCTGCGGCATCGGCTCTTTCGGCAGGCCGTACTGGCTTAAATCCACCAGCGAGCCGCTACCGAGATCGGCGACCACCGGGATATTCAGTTCGCGGCCAATCTCCGCCAGCGCCGCCTCATCGACTGCTTTAGTAAAGCCCTCGATGCTGTAGTTGCTGGTGTGCACCTTCATCAGCAGGCCGGTATTGTCATTAACGGCCTGACGATAATCTTTCGCATGGGTGCGGTTCGTTGTTCCGACTTCATGCAGGACGCAGCCCGCCTGGCGCATCACGTCAGGAATACGGAACGCGCCGCCGATCTCCACCAGCTCGCCGCGCGACACCACCACCTCGCTGCCGCTGGCGGTTGCCGCCAGCATCAGCAGCACTGCTGCAGCATTGTTGTTGACGATACACGCATCCTCCGCGCCGGTGATCCGGCAAAGCAGATCGGCCAGCGCGCGGTCGCGGTGGCCGCGTCCGGCATCATCAAGATCGTATTCCAGCGTCACCGGCGCGCGCATCGCCTGGGCAACCGCCGTCACCGCCGCTTCCGCCTGAATCGCCCGGCCAAGATTGGTGTGCAGCACGGTGCCGGTCAGGTTGAACACCGGGCGCAGCGCGCTCTGTTGCGTTTGGCTCAAACGACGCGAGGTCTCCATCAGCCACGCTTCGCACCAGCCCGGCAGCGCCTGGTTCAGACGGATATATTCCCGCGCCTCGTCCAGCATCTGACGCAGCAGCGCCACCGTCTGGGAGTGACCATATTGCATCAGCAGCGGTGAAAATGCGGGGTCGCGGAGTAAACGGTCGATGGCCGGAAGCCGGGTATAAAGCGCACGAATTTCGCTAGTCATGAATGAACCTATTTTCCCCCCTCCCGCCGGGAGAGGGAGTCAACAAATGAGCGGCAATTGTAATACCTCCGCGCAAAAACTGTTACCCGTCTGGGTCAACTCACCGGCGGTTCGGTGCGCGCAAAGCTGGCGCGCTGAAAGAGGGAATCCACCAGCCGAACCAGCTTCGGTCGGGTGGCGCACCAGCCCGGCGCGACGCGGCGGAAGTTGAGATAAGCGATGGCGCAGGCGGTCGAAATGGTCGCCAGATTGACCTCCTCAGGACGTAACGTGCCGTCATTCGCATACCCTTCCAGCGCATCAAGACCGCGCGCGATTTTTTCACGCTGGCGCAGCAGTTCGCTTTCCGACTGCTGGGCCGCAGGGCGCGTTTTCTCCCGTACCAGCATTTGCGCAGCTTCCATCACGCCATCAGCCAGCGCTTCAATTTGACGCAATTTCAGCGCAGCCTTCGGCGCCGCAGGCAGCATATCCGGCGCGATGCCGAGCTGCTCCAGATATTGCGCAATAATGGGCGAGTCGTACCAGCATTCACCGTCATCGGTGACCAGCGCGGGTACTTTTCCCAGCGGATTGTACTGCGCCACGCCGTTGGTCTCGTGGTAAGGGAATTCGTTGACGAACTCGAAGGGAATCGCTTTTTCCAGCAGTATGATGGAAATTTTGCGCACAAAGGGACTGGTGTAGCTGCCGATCAGTTTCATTGCCTGCTCCTTTCGCCAACAAAGTAGTCAGTATGGCGCAGTCGCAGGCAAATAGCAGAGAGAGAAATCACCTCATGCCAGACCGACCCCGCTAATGGTCCAGATAGAGATAGTGCATCCAGCTGGTCATCCGCAGCAGCACCTTGCGCATCACTGAAACATGGGTGAAATGATCGGAGTAGACTGCCACCTGGGCGTAAATACCGTCAGGCAGGGCATCTACGGCGGCGTCGGGCTCCAGCTCAATGGTCGCCAGCACGCCGTCGGTGCCCGGCGTCACCGTCAACGCCTGCAGCGTGCCCTGCGCCTGGTACGTTCCCCCCGGCACGACGGGCAGGATGCTCACCAGCTTGCCGCGAAAGACCTGGCCCGGCAGCGCGTTGAACACCGCTTCGGCATCGTCGCCCTTCTCCAGCCTGAGCAGCGAATTTTGCCGGAACTGCGCCACAATCAGCCGTTTTTGCTGGGGGATAAAGACCATCACCGGACGCAGCGGCAGCGAGGCGGCATAGGTCCCAGGACGAATTAACACCTGGGTGATATAGCCGTCGCTGGGCGCGCGTACGGTCGTCTGATCGAGGTTATATTTCGCCTCCGCCAGCTGCGCGCGCAGGCTAACCACCTGCGACTGCTCACCGTTTATCATGCTATCGAGCTGGCTCTGGATCTGCGCCTGCTCCGCGACCGACCCTTTCACCATCGCATCCTGGGCCAGATAATTTTGCCGGGCATTATCGATATCGCTTTCCGAAAACGGATTGACCCGCGCCTGGCTTCCTTTCAGGTAGCGCTGATAATCCTTATACAGGCGATCGCGCTCCGCCGAAACGCGGGTGGTATTGGCCTGAGCCTCAGAAAGCTGGGCTTTAAGGGTATTAATACTGTGCAGCGCGGTAACAAGGTCGGCCTGTAGCCTGTCCACCCGGGCCTGATAACGCGCCGGATCGATGGTAAACAGCACCTCTCCCTTTTTAACCCGTTGATTGGCTTTATCCGTGACGCTGCTGACCACCCCGGTGACCTGCGGCGTAATAGGAATAGAAATAACCGCTTTTTGCGCGGTAAAGGTATATGGGTGGTTGTAGTTCATTAATAAGATAAGCGCGCTAACAATAAATACGCCACCCAGCGCCGCGGTGGGAACCGTCCATTTATTTACCGGGATCTTAAATATTTTAAATATCGACCAGGCAATCGCCACATAGGTCAAAATAATCAGTAGATCCATGAGTTATTTCTCCACCGAAGGAGGTTGAGCTGACAGTCGAAGACCGGTTATTTGCTGCTCGAGCGCGATAACCCGCTGGCGCAGTTCGCTGATTTCGCCCTCCTCTTCCGCCGCCTCAGACGGCGCCCCATCCCGCCCGTGCTGCATGCCCCAGCCGCGTTCAGGCCGATAAAGCGTGGCCCAGATCCATAAAAACGGCCAGATGACGTGCAGCGTAAAAAGACTCACCCAGCCTGCGACGTGAATCGCATCGGCATGCGGGTGATTACGTTTCTTCGCGATCAGGTAAGGAATATCATGGAGAATGATGATTCCATAAAAAATCACCAGAAATACAAAGATCAGAACGCCGAGCGCAAAATAATTGAGAAACATAATTTCCTCGGATTTACGCTAATTATTTTTAAGATGTGTGTCGGGCCGGATAAAAAAATGGCCGACAAACTGAGCATAATTCACCCGTTTCATTTTCGCCATTGACGACTAAAATGTTCTTGAGCAGATCGCGTTGCTGAATGACGCATCGGCAAGCGGAACGCGGCATAACCTGCGCGAGATCACACCAGGTTAAATCCGGGTGAAAATATTTTGTGATATACATCACAAACAAATAACAAAATGCCAAAGTAAATTTGTGATTTTCATCACATAAAAATGCATAACACCCCCTAAAAACCCGGTCTGTTGTTTTTTTACACACCTATTTTGTGATGAAGATCACCACAAAAGACCATCATCGCCCTATATTCATGTGATCTGTATCACATAAAAATCCATCGACTGGACAGCTTAACGATTCAGTGCCAGATTTCGCACTATCACTCAGGGCCCGGCTACCTCTGCCGCCTTATTAACAACAAGCCTCGGGCTTTCAGCCTGCCGATAGCAAAAACAGAAGAAGGGGTGTTTTATGTCATCCGATATCAAGATCAAAGTGCAAAGCTTTGGTCGTTTCCTCAGCAATATGGTGATGCCAAATATCGGCGCGTTTATCGCGTGGGGTATTATCACCGCTCTATTCATTCCGACAGGATGGTTACCGAACGAAACGCTGGCGAAGCTGGTTGGTCCGATGATCACCTATCTGCTGCCGCTGCTGATCGGTTATACCGGCGGTAAGCTGGTTGGCGGCGAGCGCGGCGGCGTAGTCGGCGCGATTACCACCATGGGCGTTATCGTCGGCGCGGATATGCCGATGTTCCTCGGCTCCATGATCGCCGGCCCGCTGGGCGGCTGGGCAATTAAAAAATTCGACGTCTGGGTAGACGGTAAGATTAAATCCGGTTTTGAGATGCTGGTGAATAACTTCTCCGCAGGCATCATCGGTATGATCCTCGCCATTCTGGCGTTCCTCGGCATTGGCCCGGCGGTTGAAGTCCTGTCGAAAATTCTGGCCGCAGGCGTTAACTTCATGGTGGCGCACGAGATGCTGCCGCTGGCGTCTATCTTTGTTGAACCGGCGAAAATCCTGTTCCTCAACAACGCCATTAACCACGGTATTTTCTCGCCGCTGGGTATTCAGCAATCCCACGAGCTGGGCAAATCCATCTTCTTCCTGATCGAAGCTAACCCGGGTCCGGGGATGGGCGTCCTGCTGGCGTATATGTTCTTCGGCCGCGGCAGCGCCAAACAGTCCGCGGGCGGTGCGGCAATCATCCACTTCCTCGGCGGTATCCACGAGATTTACTTCCCGTACGTGCTGATGAACCCGCGCCTGATTCTGGCCGTTATCCTCGGCGGGATGACCGGCGTGTTCACGCTGACCATCCTCAACGGTGGTCTGGTCTCTCCGGCTTCTCCGGGCTCCATCCTGGCCGTGCTGGCAATGACGCCGAAGGGCGCCTACTTCGCTAACATCGCCGCGATTGTCGCCGCGATGGCCGTTTCCTTCGTGGTCGCAGCGGTTCTGCTGAAAACCAGCAAAGTGAAAGAAGAAGATGATATCGAAGCCGCGACCCGTCGCATGCACGATATGAAAGCCGAATCCAAAGGCGGCGCGACTCCGCTGGCCGCTGGCGATGGCGCGAACGACCTGAGCCACGTGCGTAAAATCATCGTCGCCTGCGACGCCGGTATGGGCTCCAGCGCCATGGGCGCAGGCGTGCTGCGTAAAAAAGTGCAGGATGCCGGGCTGAGCAACATCTCCGTGACTAACTGTGCAATTAACAACCTGCCGCCGGATGTGGACCTGGTCATCACCCATCGCGATCTGACCGAGCGCGCGATGCGTCAGGTGCCGCAGGCACAGCATATTTCGCTAACCAACTTCCTCGACAGCGGCCTGTACACCAGCTTGACCGAACGTCTGGTGGCGGCGCAGCGCCATACTGACAACGAAGAGAAAGTCCGCGATAGCCTGAAAGACAGCTTCGACGCGGCTGACACCAACCTGTTCAAACTCGGCGCGGAGAACATCTTCCTCGGCCGTAAAGCGGCGACCAAAGAAGAAGCGATTCTGTTTGCCGGCGAGCAGCTGGTGAAAGGCGGCTACGTTGAGCCGGAATACGTCCAGGCGATGCTGGACCGTGAAAAGCTGACCTCCACCTATCTGGGTGAGTCCATCGCGGTACCGCACGGCACTATTGAAGCCAAAGATCGCGTCCTGAAAACCGGCATCGTCTTCTGCCAGTATCCGGAAGGCGTGCGCTTCGGCGAAGAAGAGGACGAGGTGGCTCGCCTGGTTATCGGTATCGCGGCTCGTAATAACGAGCATATTCAGGTCATTACCAGCCTGACTAACGCGCTGGACGATGAATCGGTGATTGAGCGTCTGACGAAAACCACCAGCGTTGAAGAAGTTCTGACGCTGCTGAAAGGGTAATTTGTCTCCCGGCGGTACGCCGGGAAACGCCCCCCCCCTCTCTCCTGAGTCATGGGGAGAGGGTTTGGGTGAGGGAAAAGCCTCACCCCAGCCCTCTCAGGTAAAAACATTAATTGAAGGTTAATACTATGAAAGCATTACATTTTGGCGCAGGTAATATCGGTCGTGGCTTTATCGGCAAACTGCTGGCGGACGCGGGGATACAGCTGACGTTTGCGGATGTAAATCAGGTCGTGCTTGATGCCCTGAATGCCCGTCATAGCTATCAGGTTCACGTGGTCGGCGAAAACGAGCAGGTCGATACCGTTTCCGGCGTTGACGCCGTCAGCAGCATCGGCGACGAAGTTGTAGAGCTGATTGCCAGCGTGGATCTGGTGACCACCGCCGTCGGCCCGGTCGTGCTGGAGCGCATCGCCCCGGCGATTGCCAAAGGCCTGGCTAAACGCAAGGCGCAGGGCGTTACGGCCCCGCTGAATATCATCGCCTGCGAGAATATGGTTCGCGGCACCAGCCAGCTTAAGGGCCACGTTTTTAACGCCCTGGCCGAAGAGGATAAAGCCTGGGTTGAAACCAACGTCGGCTTCGTTGATTCCGCCGTTGACCGCATCGTTCCGCCGTCCGCTTCCGCCACTCACGATCCGCTGGAAGTCACCGTGGAAACCTTCAGCGAGTGGATTGTCGACAAGACCCAGTTCAAAGGCGAGCTGCCGGACATCCCGGGTATGGAATTAACCGATAACCTGATGGCATTTGTCGAACGTAAGCTATTCACCTTAAACACCGGACATGCTATAACCGCCTACCTCGGAAAACTGGCGGGTCACCAGACGATTCGCGACGCGATTCTTGATGAGAATATTCGCGCCGTGGTCAAAGGGGCGATGGAAGAGAGCGGCGCGGTGCTGATCAAACGCTATGCCTTTGATGCGCAAAAGCACGCTGCATACATCCAGAAAATTATTGGTCGTTTTGAGAACCCGTATCTGAAAGATGACGTTGAGCGCGTTGGCCGCCAGCCGCTGCGCAAACTGAGCGCGGGGGATCGCTTAATTAAGCCGCTGCTCGGTACGCTGGAATATGGCCTGCCGCACCGGAATCTGGTGAAAGGGATCGCCGCGGCGATGCATTTCCGCAGCGAAGAGGACCCGCAGGCGCAGGAACTGGCGGCGCTGATTGCCGAGAAAGGCCCGCAGGCGGCGCTGGCGCAGATTTCGGGTCTGGACGCGGCAAGCGAAGTGGTGGCGGAGGCCGTTAACGACTACAGCGCCACCAAATGAGGCAAGACCTGGCGCGGTCCGAACCGCGCCCATTACTCATGTCAGATATGCAGGCAATAATGGAAGAAACACAGGCATTTGAAAACCGTGTGCTTGAACGTCTGAATGCTGGCAAAACCGTAAGAAGCTTCCTGATCGCCACCGTTGAACTGCTGACGGAAGCGGTCAATATTCTGGTGCTTCAGGTATTCCGTAAAGACGACTACGCGGTGAAATACGCAGTGGAGCCGTTGCTGGACGGCGACGGGCCGCTTGGCGACCTTTCTGTACGCCTGAAGCTGATTTACGGCCTTGGGGTGATTAGCCGCGCCGAATATGAAGACGCTGAACTGCTGATGGCCCTGCGCGAAGAGCTGAACCACGACGGTAATGAGTACAGCTTTACCGACGATGAGATCCTTGGGCCGTTTGGCGAACTGCACTGCGTGGCCGCTCTGCCGCCAACGCCGCTATTTGATGAGAGCGATGCGGACCTGCTGGCAATGCAAAAGCTGCGCTACCAGCAGGTCGTACGTTCAACGATGATGCTATCTCTGACCGAGCTAATTTCTAAAATCAGCTTAAAAAAAGCCTTTCAAAAATCAACGCTCTGATTCTGGCTCTTGCTGGTCGCACGTCGGCCGATAAAGCTGACGATAATACTCAAGACGCCGCAGAAATAGCGCTTCCTTATCAGCCGGAATATCCGGCGGTATATGCTGCAAACGCGGAGATTTTTTCAGATATTCCATAAAAGCCTGACTTGAAGCCATAAAATCTACGGCCTTGTCAATAATACGCGGTACGCCGTCGCCGATTTTCGCCATCACGCTCTCCTCTGCTCGGGAATGATCTTATTAAGGATTAGCCAAAAACAGGGTTTCAGATGAGGAAAACGTGCTTAATGACCGACAGGCTTCACAGAAATGAATATTCGCCAACTCTGGCTTAAAATGATTTTTATGTTCAACAAGTTATAATATGCCGCTACGGCTGTTATGACCAAAAAACGGCGACGTTTTGATAAATAACTACCCACAACCCAAGCGACAGCACATACTATAGTCTGATAATGCCCCTTTCTTAATAGATTAAGCCATCATGAAAGAAGTCGAAAAAAACGAAATTAAACGTCTGAGCGATCGCCTTGACGCCATCCGCCACCAGCAGGCCGATCTCTCCCTGGTTGAAGCCGCAGAAAAATACGCCGAACTGGAAAAAGAGAAAACCACCATTGAAGCAGAAATCATCCGCCTGCGTGAGGTTCAGGGCCAGAAGCTGAGCAAAGAAGCGCAAAAGCTGATGGACATGCCGCATCGCCGCGCCATCACCAAAAAAGAGCAGGCCGATATGGGCAAGCTCAAGAAAAGCGTGCGCGGTCTGGTTGTTGTTCACCCGATGACCGCGCTGGGCCGCGAAATGGGCCTCAAAGAGATGACCGGCTTCGCCAAAACCGCTTTCTAATCCTGTCGTCCCCGGGGGCGGCTGACGCCTTACCGGGGCTACGGGTTCACCGCCGCCTGCGGGCCGGTAGCCCGGACAGATGCGCCAGCATCGCCTCCGGGACAGGCTCTGTTTCAAACGCCATATTCCCGCTAATTGGCCCTACCAATTATTTCTTAAATCGCCCAATGGTTCACATATCCATCATTTTTCGTCACAGACATATTGCTCATCAATAACATTTGATTAACCATTCGTTGTCGTTAATCCTACAATCGCAATTTGGCTGGGCCAATTTTACAAATGATGTGACCTGCTAAGAGCGTAAGACTCAGCACGCCATCATGACGGCCCGATGGAGACCTGCATGAACCTCTGGCAACAAAATTACGATCCGGCCGGCAATATCTGGCTATCGAGTCTTATCGCATCGCTACCGATTCTGTTTTTCTTCTTTGCCCTGATTAAGCTCAAGCTGAAAGGGTACGTCGCCGCGACCTGGACCGTGGTCATTGCGCTCTCCGTCGCCCTGCTGTTCTACAAAATGCCGGTCGACCACGCGCTGGCCTCCGTCGTCTACGGCTTCTTCTACGGCCTGTGGCCAATCGCGTGGATTATTATCGCCGCGGTCTTCGTCTATAAAATCTCGGTGAAAACCGGGCAGTTCGACATTATCCGCTCATCGATTTTGTCGATTACCCCGGACCAGCGTCTGCAAATGCTGATCGTCGGTTTCTCCTTCGGCGCGTTCCTCGAAGGGGCTGCGGGTTTTGGCGCGCCGGTCGCCATTACCGCGGCGCTGCTGGTGGGTCTCGGCTTTAACCCGCTGTATGCGGCGGGTCTGTGCCTGATCGTCAACACCGCGCCGGTCGCGTTTGGCGCGATGGGCATTCCCATTCTGGTCGCCGGACAGGTGACGGGCCTCGACAGCTTCGAAATCGGCCAGATGGTTGGCCGCCAGCTGCCGTTCCTGACCATCATCGTGCTGTTCTGGATCATGGCGATTATGGACGGCTGGCGCGGCATTAAAGAGACCTGGCCCGCGGTCATGGTCGCCGGCGGCTCCTTTGCGATTGCTCAGTATCTCAGCTCAAACTTCCTCGGCCCGGAGCTGCCGGACATTATCTCTTCACTGGTATCGCTGGTCTGCCTGACGCTGTTCCTCAAACGCTGGCAGCCGGTTCGCATCTTCCGCTTCGGCGATATGGGCGCATCGCAGGTCGATATGAACCTGGCGCGCACCCGCTACACGCCGGGACAGGTGATTCGCGCCTGGTCGCCGTTCCTGTTTCTGACCGCAACCGTGACCCTGTGGAGCGTGCCGCCGTTCAAAGCGCTGTTCGCCCCGGGCGGCGCGATGTACGATTTTGTGATTAATATTTCCGTGCCATTCCTCGACAAAATGGTGGCCCGCATGCCGCCGGTGGTCAACGAAGCGACGCCTTACGCCGCGGTCTATAAGTTTGACTGGCTCTCCGCCACCGGCACCGCCATCCTGTTCGCCGCGCTGCTTTCCATCGTCTGGCTGCGCATGAAGCCGAAGGACGCGATCTCAACCTTCGGCAGCACGCTGAAAGAACTGGCGCTGCCGATTTACTCCATCGGCATGGTGCTGGCGTTCGCCTTTATTTCTAACTATTCCGGTCTCTCCTCAACGCTGGCCCTTGCGCTGGCGCATACCGGGCACGCGTTTACCTTCTTCTCGCCGTTCCTCGGCTGGCTGGGGGTATTCCTGACCGGTTCGGATACCTCGTCGAACGCGCTGTTTGCCGCGCTGCAGGCGACGGCGGCCCAGCAGATTGGCGTCTCCGATATCCTGCTGGTCGCCGCCAACACCACCGGCGGCGTGACCGGGAAAATGATCTCCCCGCAGTCTATCGCCATCGCCTGTGCGGCGGTCGGTCTGGTGGGGAAAGAATCGGACCTGTTCCGCTTTACCGTGAAACATAGTCTGATTTTCACCTGCATGGTCGGCGTGATCACTACCCTGCAGGCCTACGTCTTAACCTGGATGATCCCGTGATAGTGATGCCAAAACGCCTTGCCGACGATGTAGCCCGTCGCGTGCGGGCGCTGATTGAAGAACAAAAGCTGGAGGCGGGCATGCGATTGCCCGCCGAACGTCAGCTGGCGGCGCAGCTGGGCGTATCGCGCAATTCGCTGCGCGAAGCGCTGGCGATGTTAGTCAACGAAGGCGTGCTGCTCAGCCGTCGCGGCGGCGGCACCTTCGTGCGCTGGCAGCATGAAGCGTGGTCGGAGCAAAACATCGTCCAGCCGCTGAAGACGCTGCTCTCCGACGACCCCGATTACAGTTTTGATATCCTTGAAGCCCGTCACGCCATTGAAGCCAGTACCGCCTGGCATGCGGCGATGCGGGCAACCGATGCCGAAAAAGAGAAAATCCGCCTCTGCTTTGAAGCCACTCAAAGCGAAGACCCTGACCTGGCTTCGCAGGCCGACGTCCGCTTCCACCTGGCGATTGCCGAAGCCTCGCACAACGTAGTGCTGCTGCAAACCATGCGCGGTTTTTTCGACCTCTTACAGTCCTCAGTCAAGGAGAGCCGCCAGCGGATGTATCTCGTCCCGCCGGTATTCGCTCGCCTGACCGAACAGCACCAGGCGGTCATGGAGGCGATTATCGCCGGTGACCCGGAAGGTGCCAGACAGGCGATGATGGCCCATTTGGCCTTCGTTCACGCCACGATCAAACGTTTTGATGAAGACCAGGCCCGCCAGGCGCGAATTACCCGCCTGCCCGGTGACCATAACGAAAATACCAGGGAGAACTTGTGATGATTATTTCCGCCGCCAGCGACTACCGCGCCGCCGCACAGCGTATCCTGCCACCGTTCCTGTTCCACTATATCGACGGCGGCGCTTACGCCGAGCACACCCTGCGTCGCAACGTTGAAGACCTCTCCGACGTCGCGCTCCGCCAGCGTATTCTGCGCAATATGTCAGACCTGAGCCTGGAAACCACCTTATTCAACGAGAAGCTGGCGATGCCGACGGCGCTGGCGCCGGTTGGGCTGTGCGGAATGTACGCGCGCCGCGGTGAAGTGCAGGCGGCAGGCGCGGCGGATGAGAAAGGCATTCCATTCACCCTCTCTACCGTTTCCGTCTGCCCGATTGAAGAGGTCGCCCCGACCATTAAGCGCCCGATGTGGTTCCAGCTGTACGTCCTGCGCGACCGTGGTTTTATGCGCAATGCGCTGGAGCGGGCGAAGGCGGCGGGCTGTTCAACGCTGGTCTTTACCGTCGATATGCCGACCCCCGGCGCGCGCTATCGCGACGCTCACTCCGGGATGAGCGGCCCGAATGCGGCAATGCGCCGCTACTGGCAGGCGGTGACCCATCCGCAGTGGGCATGGGACGTCGGATTAAACGGTCGGCCGCACGATTTGGGCAATATCTCCGCCTACCTCGGCAAACCGACCGGCCTGGAAGATTACATCGGCTGGCTGGCGAATAACTTCGATCCATCGATTTCCTGGAAAGACCTTGAGTGGATCCGCGATTTCTGGGATGGCCCGATGGTGATCAAGGGGATCCTCGATCCGGAAGACGCCCGCGACGCGGTGCGCTTCGGCGCTGACGGGATCGTGGTTTCCAACCACGGCGGCCGCCAGCTTGATGGCGTGCTCTCTTCCGCCCGCGCCCTGCCCGCGATTGCCGATGCGGTTAAAGGCGACATTACCATCCTCGCCGATAGCGGCATCCGCAACGGTCTCGATGTCGTACGTATGATCGCCCTCGGCGCCGACAGCGTGCTGCTGGGCCGCGCTTATCTGTATGCGCTCGCCACCCACGGCAAGCAGGGGGTCGCCAATCTGCTGAACCTGATCGAGAAAGAGATGAAAGTGGCGATGACGCTGACCGGCGCGAAAACCATCGGCGAAATCAGCCGTGAATCTTTAGTCCAGAACGCCGATGCGCTACGGACCTTTGATACGATCGCAGCAGGAAACCCGGCAGTGACCCCTCTTCCCCAGGGAGAGGGAACCGTCCGGCAGGCGGGGTGAGGGTTGACCAAATATCTGCTATTCTGCCCCCCGCAATTAAGGGGGCAGTATGCTGAACATCGTCTTATTCGAACCAGAAATCCCGCCAAATACCGGGAATATCATCCGCCTGTGCGCTAACACCGGCTTCAATCTGCATATTATCGAACCCATGGGTTTTGCCTGGGACGACAAGCGTCTTCGCCGCGCCGGGCTGGATTACCATGAGTTCGCCGCCGTCCAGCGCCATCGTGATTACGCCGCTTTTATTGAAAGCGCAAAGCCGCAGCGTCTGTTCGCCCTGACCACCAAAGGTACCCCGGCGCATAGCGCGGTGAGCTATCAGGATGGCGATTTTCTGCTGTTTGGCCCGGAAACCCGCGGCCTGCCAGCCTGCATTCTCGATGCCCTGCCGCCAGAGCAAAAAATTCGTATTCCAATGATGCCGGACAGCCGCAGCATGAACCTGTCGAACGCGGTGTCGGTGGTGGTGTATGAAGCCTGGCGCCAGCTGGGATATCCCGGCGCGGTACTGCGCAGCTAGCCTGCGCTCTTCCCGGATGGCGGCGCGTAGCGCCTGTCCGGGCTACCAGACAGCGCTCGGTTTTGTAGCCCGGATAGATGCGCAGCATCGCCTCCGGGAAATCAATCAGATACCGTCGCCGTACTCGAAGGTATGGTGTATGCCGTTAAAGTGCTGATCCATATCCATCGCGGGCTTATCGCTCTCCGGCTTACCCACGATGCGGGCGGGAACGCCTGCGGCGGTGGTATGCGGCGGCACCGGCTGTAGCACCACCGAACCCGCGCCGATTTTTGCCCCGCGTCCGACTTCGATATTGCCGAGGATCTTCGCCCCGGCGCCAATCATCACGCCTTCGCGAATTTTCGGATGACGATCGCCGCTGGTTTTACCGGTACCGCCAAGGGTCACGGATTGCAGAATCGACACATCGTCTTCAATCACCGCCGTTTCGCCGACCACAATGCCGGTGGCGTGGTCCAGCATGATCCCGCGACCAATCTTCGCCGCCGGGTGGATATCCACCTGGAACGATACGGACACTTGATTCTGCAGGAAGATTGCCAGCGCCCGACGCCCCTGATTCCACAGCCAGTGGCCGATACGATAGGCCTGCAGCGCGTGGAACCCTTTCAGATAGAGCAGCGGCGTCGAATATTTGTCCACCGCCGGGTCGCGGGTACGCACCGCCTGAATATCGCAGGCGGCGGAGGCGATCATTTCCGGGTCGGCGGCGTAGGCCTCTTCCACCACTTCACGAATCGCGATGGCGGGCATGATCGGAGAGGCGAGCTTGTTAGCCAGCATATAGCTCAGGGCGCTGCCGAGATTTTCGTGCTTGAGTAGCGTGGCGTGGTAAAAACTGGCGAGCATTGGCTCACAGTCAGCTAAAGCCCGAGCTTCAGCTTTAATATTATTCCAGACGATATCCAGTTCTTCACACGGCATTGCTGACTCCAGACGATATAATAATGACCGGCCAGTTCTTTGCTGGCCGGGTCATTCAGGTGATCCAGGTTCCATCGCAGTTAGTTGCTACGCTCGTCCTTGCGTGCACGACCTAATAAGGTCAATGCTGCCTCGCGCGCAATTTTTCCGCAATACAATACCTGATAAATTTCCTCGGTTATTGGCATTTCGACGCCTAAACGCTGCGCGAGAACGCGAACCTCTTTGGTATTGCGGTAGCCTTCAACCACCTGGCCAATCTTCTCCTGCGCGCTTTGCACGTCCATGCCCTGACCGAGCATCATGCCGAAGCGGCGGTTACGCGACTGGTTATCGGTGCAGGTCAGTACCAGATCGCCTAAGCCCGCCATCCCCATAAAGGTCTCCGGATCGGCACCCAGCGCCTCCCCGAGGCGGGACATCTCAACCAGCCCGCGGGTAATCAGCGCGGTACGCGCGTTGGCGCCAAAGCCGATGCCGTCAGACATGCCAGCGCCGATAGCGATGACGTTTTTCACCGCGCCGCCGAGCTGCACGCCGATAAAGTCCGGGTTGATATAGACGCGGAAGCTCTTGCCGCAGTGCAGCAGGCTTTGCAAATCGTCAGCGAACTGCGGGTCCGTAGACGCCAGCGAGATCGCGGTCGGCAGGCCTGCCGCCAGCTCTTTGGCGAAGGTTGGGCCGGAAATCACCGCCAGCGGAATAGCCTCGCCCAGCGCTTCACGCGCCACGTCCTGCAGCAGGCGTCCGGTTTCGGCTTCCAGACCTTTTGTCGCCCATACCAGACGCGCGTCGGGGCGCATCAGCGGCTTAATCTGGCGCAGAACCTGCCCGAAGACGTGACTGGGCACCACCACGAGAATATCGCGGCTGGCGGCAAGCGCCGTTGCCAGGTCGCTCTCAAGGTGCAGCGTATCCGGGAATGGAACATCGGGAAGGAACGCAGCGTTGCAGCGATCGTTCTGCAGCGTCGCGATATGTTTCGGGTCATGGCCCCAGAGGACAACCTCGTGGCCATTTCTTGCCAGGGTGATGGCAAGAGCGGTGCCGTAAGAGCCGGCACCGATCACAGTCATTGCAGCGTTAAGCGCGTTCATCAGGCATCCTGATGTTGTTCAGCACCTTCGCCAGCCTGCTGCTGCAGATAGTTCATAAACAGCGCATCGAAGTTCACTGGCGCAAGGTTCAGTTGCGGGAAGGTACCGCGAGAAACCAGGCTGGTGATGCACTCGCGCGCGTAAGGGAACAGAATGTTCGGGCAGTATGCGCCGAGGCAGTGCGCCATCTGGGTACCGTCGATGCCTTCGATGGAGAAAATACCGCCCTGCTGAACTTCACACAGGAATGCGGTTTCTTCGCCCAGCGAGGCGGTTACGGTGACACGCAGCACCACTTCATACACGCCTTCAGCCAGCTGGCTGGAAGCCGTATCCAGATCAAGTTTAACTTCCGGCTGCCAATCTTTCTGGAAAACTTGCGGCGCGTTCGGCGCTTCAAAAGAGATATCTTTGGTGTAGATGCGCTGAATCTGGAAAGTCATTTCGGTGCTGTTTTGTTCTGACATAGTAAAACCCTTTCGTGTTGTCCTTAAGTACGCCCGTCCAATGGGGATGAGCGCAAAAATTAGCGCAGGAGGGGATCGAGTCCACCACGTGAATCAAGCGCATACAAGTCGTCACAGCCGCCAATGTGCTGCGCATCAATAAAAATCTGCGGAACCGTCGTCCGACCGCTGCGCTGAATCATCTCTTCACGCTTCGCAGCATCGCCATCGATAGGCAACTCGTTGAACGTCACGCCCTTGCTGTTCAGCAGCGCTTTTGCACGTACGCAGAACGGGCAGGTCGCTTTGGTATAGATATCAATATTGGCCATGACTTCACTCCTGTTTTTACCCCCGAGAGTTTCACGCCGCAGTCGCTGTTTTCCCGCTGGCGAATAGCTGCCGCAGGGGAAACCGCGCTACGCCATAAAGACGCGGGTAAATTATTTACCGCGTACCAGCGGAAGGTTCTCGCCGCTCCAGCCAGCGATGCCCTCTTTCAGTACGAAGACCTTTTCAAAGCCGGCTTTGTTCAGCGCGCTGGCGGGTTCTTGCGCCTGCATACCTGAGCCGTCTACTACTATAATGGGTTGTGCTTTGTGCTTTTCCAACTCGCCGACGTTATTTGCTTTGATATCGCTCGGCAGCAGGTTAATAGAACCCGCAATGTGGCCTTTACGGAAATCGTCACGCTGACGCAGGTCGACAACCACGGCATCTTCTTTGTTGATCAGGCGCGTCGCTTCACCACGGGTAATGACTTTAACTTTCGACATCAGCCCTTTAAAGGTGGTGAACAGCACCGCCACCAGCAGCGCGACCCACGCGATGCTCAGGACGGGGTGACGGCTGATGAATTGCATAATTTCTTGCATGGGGGGTTACAACTCCCGACTAAGTGATAAAAAAACCAGGGAAGGAGTATACCTGTGCATTGCGGCAAATACAGCCAGTGAGCGCGATGTAATGTATTTTCTGCGGCCCGTCACGAAAAAAAACCGCTCTCGCCGCAGCGATGCGCTCTGGCCGCCCTCTTTCTTTGATCTTTTACGGTGATTTGATCGATTCAGCTGTAGTAAAATTACGCAAATTTTCTGTCTTTGAGCATGAGGTTGTCGCAATGTCGGTTTCTAAAAAACCTATGGTACTGGTGATTCTGGATGGCTATGGCTACCGTGAAGACCAGCAGGATAACGCTATTTATAGCGCCAAAACCCCTGTTATGGACGCACTGTGGGCGAAACGTCCGCACACTCTGATCGATGCTTCAGGCCTGGAAGTCGGTCTGCCGGATCGTCAAATGGGCAACTCTGAAGTGGGCCACGTCAACCTCGGCGCGGGCCGCATCGTGTACCAGGATCTGACCCGCCTGGACGTTGAAATCAAAGAACGCACCTTCTTCGCCAACCCGGTACTGACCGGCGCGGTCGATAAAGCCGTCGCCGCGGGCAAAGCCGTGCATATCATGGGCCTGATGTCGCCGGGCGGCGTCCACAGCCACGAAGACCACATCATGGCGATGGTTGAACTGGCAGCCGAGCGCGGCGCGGATAAAATTTATCTGCACGCCTTCCTTGACGGCCGCGATACCCCGCCGCGCAGCGCTGAAAAAACGCTGGCGAAATTCGAAGACAAATTTGCCGCGCTGGGCAAAGGCCGCGTCGCCTCGATCATTGGCCGCTACTACGCCATGGACCGCGACAACCGTTGGGATCGCGTTGAGCAGGCTTACGATCTGATGACCCTGGCAAAAGGCGAGTTCCAGGCCGATACCGCCGTTGCGGGCCTGCAGGCCGCTTATGCGCGCGATGAGAACGATGAGTTTGTGAAAGCGACCGTTATTCGCGCCGCAGGCCAGGCCGATGCGGCGATGGAAGACGGCGATGCGCTGATTTTCATGAACTTCCGCGCCGACCGCGCCCGCGAAATTACCCGCGCCTTCGTTAACGCCGATTTCGACGGCTTCGCCCGTAAGAAAGTGGTGAATCTCGATTTCATCATGCTGACCGAATACGCCGCCGACATTAAAGTCGCCTGTGCTTATCCGCCGGCGTCTCTGACCAATACTTTCGGCGAATGGATGGCGAAGAACGACAAAACCCAGCTGCGCATCTCCGAAACCGAAAAATACGCTCACGTCACCTTCTTCTTCAACGGCGGCGTTGAAGAGCCGTTCAAAGGCGAAGAGCGCATTCTGATCAACTCGCCGAAGGTCGCGACCTACGATCTGCAGCCGGAAATGAGCTCCGCCGAGCTGACCGAAAAACTGGTTGCCGCCATCAAGGGCGGTCAGTTCGACACCATTATCTGTAACTACCCGAACGGCGATATGGTTGGTCATACCGGGGTGATGGAAGCCGCCGTTAAAGCGGTGGAAGCGCTGGATCACTGCATCGACCAGGTTAGCAAAGCCGTTGAATCCGTTGGCGGACAGCTGCTGATCACCGCAGACCACGGCAACGCCGAGCAGATGCGCGACCCGGCCACCGGTCAGGCACACACCGCGCACACCAACCTGCCGGTTCCGCTGATTTACGTTGGCGATAAAAACGTCAAAGCGGTTAACGGCGGCAAACTTTCCGACATCGCGCCGACCATGCTGACGCTGATGGGAATGGAAATCCCGCAAGAGATGACTGGCAAGCCGCTGTTCATCGTGGAATAATCCTTCCCCATGAGGGGAAAGGCGACTTATTCAACTACATGGATCGCAACGGCAGTTCGATCCGTCCTTTACGCCAGCGCGCTTAGCGCTGGCGTATTGCTGTGCGCCGCATCTGCTCACGCCGACGACCGCGACCAGCTTAAATCCATTCAGGCCGATATCGCCGCTAAACAGCGGGCGATTAAGCAGCAGCAGCAGCAGCGCGCTTCCCTGGTCGCTCAGCTTAAAGCGCAGGAGGAGGCCATCTCCGCCGCCGCGCGCAAGCTGCGTGAAACCCAGGAAACGCTGAATCAGCTAAATAAGCAGATCGATGAAATGAACGCCGCCCTTGCGAAGCTGGAGCGTCAGCGCGCCTCGCAGGAGCGTAATCTTTCCGCGCAGCTCGATGCCGCGTTTCGTCAGGGGCCGCATACCGGCATCCAGATGATCCTTAGCGGCGAAGAGGGGCAGCGTAACCAGCGCATGCAGGCCTATTTCGGCTATCTGAACCAGGCGCGCCAGGAAACCATTGCCGAGCTTAAGAAGACCCGCGAAGACGTAGCGGTGCAAAAAAGCATGCTGGAAGAGAAACAGAGCCAGCAGCAAACCCTGGTTTACGAACAGCGCGCCCAGCAGAGCAAGCTGGAGCAGGCGCGCAACGAGCGTAAAAAGACCCTCGCCAGCCTGGAATCCTCCATTCAGCAAGGTCAGCAACAGCTCAGCGAAATGCGGGCTAACGAATCGCGCCTGCGCGGTCGTATCGCCCAGGCGGCGGCGGCGGCCAAAGCGCGGGCGGATCGCGAAGCCCGCGAAGCGCAGGATGTGCGCGATCGCCAGCAGGAAGCCTCGCGTAAAGGCACCACCTACAAACCTACCGAAAGCGAACGCTCGCTGATGTCCCGCACCGGCGGGCTTGGCTCACCGCGCGGCCAGGCATTCTGGCCGGTTCGCGGCTCAATTCTCCATCGTTATGGCGAACAGCTGCAGGGTGAGCTACGTTGGAAGGGGATGGTTATCGCTGCGTCTGAAGGCACCGAGGTCAAAGCCGTTGCCGATGGTCGGGTTATTCTCGCCGACTGGCTGCAGGGCTATGGCCTGGTGGTGGTCGTTGAACACGGCAAAGGCGACATGAGTCTTTACGGCTATAACCAAAGCGCGCTGGTCAGCGTCGGCACTCAGGTCCGGGCGGGCCAGCCGATCGCTCTCGTAGGCAGCAGCGGCGGTCAGGGCCGTCCGTCGCTCTATTTCGAAATTCGCCGCCAGGGTCAGGCGGTCAATCCACAGCCGTGGTTGGGAAGATAAGTTTTGCTTCAATTTCGCAGAATCGCACTCGCGGTAACCGGTACGCTGGTTATGGCGTCGCCGGTATTTGCCGGCAAACTCTCCATTGTTATCGACGACTTTGGCTATCGTCCACAAACGGAAAATCAGGTGCTGGCGCTGCCGGCGACGATCTCCGTTGCCGTACTCCCTAATGCGCCCCACGCCCGCGAAATGGCGACCAAAGCGCATAATCTCGGCCACGAGGTGCTCATCCACCTGCCGATGGCGCCGCTCAGCAAACAGCCGCTGGAAAAAGATACCCTCCGTCCGGATATGAACAGCAGCGAGATAGAGCGCATCATCCGCGAAGCCTACGGCAAGGTCCCGTACGCCGTGGGGCTGAATAACCATATGGGCAGCGCGATGACGTCGAACCTCTTCGGCATGCAGAAGGTGATGCAGGCGCTCGAGCGCTACAATCTCTACTTCCTCGATAGCGTCACCATCGGCAATACCCAGGCCATGCGCGCGGCGCAGGGCACCGGCGTGAAGGTGATTAAGCGTAAGGTTTTCCTCGACGATACCCAAAACGAAGCGGATATCCGCTATCAGTTCAACCGCGCTATCGCTTTGGCGCGGCGCAACGGTTCCGCCATTGCTATCGGCCACCCGCACCCGACGACGGTGCGCGTGCTGCAGCAGATGGTGTATAACCTGCCGCCGGATATCACTCTGGTGCGTCCGAGCAGCCTGCTCAACGAGCCGCAGGTGGATACCTCCACGCCGAATGCCGCGCCGCCGGTTAAGCCGCCGCGCAATCCGTTCCGGGGCGTGAAGCAGTGCAAATCTAAGCGTCCGCCGGAGCCAGTCAACGCCAGCCGCTTCTTTACCATTCTGAGCGAAAGCATCGCCCAGAGTACGCTGCTGCAGTATTACCAGCTGAAGTGGCAGGGCTGGGATCAGCCAACCAACTAAATCGTCCGGGAATCCGTGTGCTTATCCGCAGCGGATTCCGCCTTGTCCTGATGGGCATACCAGGCTTTAAAGTATTTAAGAAAGCTGTAAAAGGTCGCGTAAAGCCCGGTGACCACGCCGACCTTGCCCTTTCGCCACGCTCCGCTAAACAGATACCACTTAAAGAAAGCGCCAATCGCGCTGATCGCTCCGCGTGCAAGAGACGGCCTGATCTTCTGATATTTAACCAGCCGCGTGGTGTAGCTATTGAGCTTGTTAAACACTTCATGCAGGGAGTAGAAGGTGTCGTGGCGCACGAATCCCGGTAGCCTGGCCGAGTGCGTAAAACCGACAACCTGATCGTCTACCGGACGCTCGTTGAACCGGGCGACAGAACGGTTATACAAACGAACCGGGAAATCTGGCGAGGATACCGGATAAATAGTTCGCACCTCTTCACCCAGCACGAACCAGTAGCGCGGCAGACGCCATGCGCAGGTTGGATCGGGCTCATCCCCCGCCTTCAGCGCCAGAATAGCCGCCGCCACCTCGTCATCAAGGATCTCATCGCTGTCCATACACAGCACCCAGTCGTGGCTGGCGAGGGAGGTCGCGTAGTTCATCTGCGTGCCGTGAGTGGTATAAGCATGATAGTGAACGGTGAGACCGAACTGTTGGCAAATCTGCAGCGTGGCGTCCGTGCTGCCTGAGTCGATGACGATAAATTCATCGGCCACCTTAAGCAAAGGTGGTAATACCTCCCGTAATAAGCGGGATGAATTACAGGTCAATAAGCATACAGAAAGTTTAATCATAATCTTTGTAGGGTTAAACCATGGTTAAACTGACTGTATAAACGAATAGGCGAGAAAGCGATTTAGAAAAAGTGCGGAGTGGATTAAGTATTACAAAAATGTAGGACAACTCTCAAAAAAGCGCCCGCAGGCGCTTTTTTAAAATGCAAACTAGCGGGAATTAATCCCAGCTGAGAATGACTTTGCCAGACTGACCGGAACGCATCGCGTCAAAGCCCTGCTGGAAATCATCGATACCAAAGCGGTGAGTGATGATCGGCGACAGATCGAGACCGGACTGGATGAGCGCGGCCATCTTGTACCAGGTTTCGAACATTTCGCGACCATAAATCCCTTTGATAAACAGCCCCTTGAAAATCACCTTGGTCCAGTCGATAGACATATCCGACGGCGGAATCCCCAGCATGGCGATGCGCCCGCCGTGGTTCATGGTATCGAGCATGGTGCGAAACGCCGGCGGCGCGCCGGACATCTCCAGACCCACGTCGAAACCTTCGGTCATGCCCAGTTCGGCCATCACATCGTTAAGGTTCTCTTTAGAAACGTTTACCGCCCGGGTGACGCCCATTTTGCGCGCCAGCTCCAGACGATATTCATTAACGTCGGTAATCACGACGTTGCGCGCACCAACGTGTTTCGCTACCGCGGCGGCCATCACGCCGATCGGGCCAGCGCCGGAAACCAGCACGTCCTCGCCGACGAGATCGAATGAAAGCGCGGTATGCACGGCGTTGCCAAACGGGTCGAAAATCGACGCCAGATCGTCGGAGATATTGTCCGGAATTTTAAAAGCGTTAAACGCCGGGATCACCAGATATTCGGCAAAGCAGCCCGGACGGTTGACGCCGACGCCCGTGGTATTGCGGCACAGGTGCGTACGCCCGGCGCGACAGTTACGGCAGTGGCCGCAGGTGATATGCCCTTCGCCGGAAACGCGATCGCCAAGCTTAAAGCCGCGAACCTCCTGACCGATGCCCACCACTTCGCCGACGTATTCATGGCCCACCACCATCGGCACCGGAATGGTCTTTTGCGACCACTCATCCCAGTTGTAGATGTGCACGTCGGTACCGCAAATCGCGGTCTTGCGAATTTTAATCAGCAAATCGTTATGGCCGACTTCCGGTTCCGGCACGTCGGTCATCCAGATGCCTTCTTCCGCCTTCAGTTTGGATAACGCTTTCATCTCACACCCTCAGGCAATGACGCCCAGTTGTTTACCGATGCGGGTAAAGGCTTCCACCGCACGTTCAATTTGTTCAGGGGTATGCGCCGCAGACATCTGGGTACGAATACGCGCCTGGCCTTTTGGTACCACCGGATAGAAGAATCCAGTGACGTAAATCCCTTCTTTTTGCAGCTCGCGCGCAAATTCCTGCGCCACGGTGGCCTCACCGAGCATCACCGGGATAATGGCGTGATCGGCGCCCGCGAGGATAAACCCTGCCGCGGTCATTTTTTCACGGAACAGACGGGCGTTAGACCACAGGCGATCGCGCAGTTCGCTGCCCGCTTCCACCATTTCCAGCACTTTGATGGAAGCCGCGACGATCGCCGGCGCCAGCGAGTTGGAGAACAGATACGGACGCGAGCGCTGGCGCAGCCACTCGACAACTTCTTTACGCGCGGCGGTATAGCCGCCTGACGCGCCGCCCAGCGCTTTACCCAACGTACCGGTGATAATATCGACGCGGCCCATCACGTCGCAGTACTCATGGGAACCGCGGCCGTTATCACCCACAAAACCCACGGCGTGAGAATCATCAACCATCACCAGCGCGTCGTATTTGTCCGCCAGATCGCAAACGCCCTTCAGGTTGGCGATCACCCCGTCCATTGAGAACACGCCGTCGGTGGCGATCAGCACGTGACGCGCGCCGGCGTCGCGCGCCTCTTTCAGACGGGCTTCCAGCTCCACCATATCGTTGTTGGCGTAGCGGAAGCGCTTCGCTTTACACAGGCGCACGCCGTCGATGATCGACGCGTGGTTCAGGGCATCGGAGATAATCGCATCTTCTGCGCCGAGCAGGGTTTCAAACAGGCCGCCGTTAGCATCAAAGCAGGAGGAGTAGAGAATCGCATCTTCCATACCGAGAAAATCGGCCAGCTTCTTCTCAAGCGCTTTATGGCTGTCCTGGGTCCCGCAGATAAAACGCACGGAGGCCATACCGAAGCCGTGGCTATCCATGCCGCTTTTCGCAGCGGCAATCAGTTCCGGGTGGTTCGCGAGGCCGAGATAGTTATTGGCGCAGAAGTTAATCACCTGGCTTCCGCCGACGGTGATATCCGCCTGCTGCGCCGAAGTAATAATCCGTTCTTCTTTAAACAACCCTTCCGCGCGCGCGGTATCCAGGTCATTGGTTAACTGTTTGTAGAAATCACCACGCATTGCAACTCTCCAGATTCGGCAAAATTTGGCACATATTACCTAAAGCTATACGCTGATACGAGATGATGCATTACTGCATGAATTATTTGCAGCATAAATCACGAGTCCCTCTCCACCTTATCGGCGAATGGCTGAAGCCTTTTCGATGTAGTGATATGATAGGAGTATTCATGTCCGGATTGTCTCTGGACTACCCACTTCAAAGGTTACAGTTATGATCATCGTTACCGGCGGCGCAGGCTTTATCGGCAGCAATATCGTTAAAGCGCTGAATGACCAGGGCATTACCGACATTCTGGTCGTAGATAATCTGAAAGACGGCACCAAATTCATCAATCTGGTGGATTTGAACATTGCCGACTACATGGATAAAGAAGACTTTCTGATCCAGATTATGGCGGGCGAAGAGTTCGGCGATATCGACGCTATTTTCCATGAAGGCGCCTGCTCTTCCACCACGGAGTGGGACGGCAAGTACATGATGGATAACAACTATCAGTACTCTAAAGAGGTGCTTCACTACTGCCTGGAGCGTGAAATTCCGTTCCTGTACGCCTCTTCCGCGGCGACCTACGGCGGCCGCACCAGCGACTTTATTGAATCCCGCGAATACGAGCAGCCGCTCAACGTTTACGGCTACTCCAAGTTTCTGTTTGATGAATACGTCCGTCAGATCCTGCCGGAAGCGAACTCGCAGATCGTCGGCTTCCGCTATTTCAACGTCTACGGGCCGCGCGAAGGCCATAAAGGCAGCATGGCCAGCGTCGCTTTCCATCTGAATACTCAGCTGAATAATGGCGAAAGTCCGAAATTGTTTGAAGGCAGCGATGGCTTCAAGCGCGACTTCGTCTACGTCGGCGACGTCGCGGCGGTGAACCTGTGGTTCTGGGAAAACGGCGTTTCCGGCATCTTCAACCTCGGCACCGGCCGCGCGGAGTCTTTCCAGGCCGTCGCAGACGCAACGCTGGCTTACCACAAGAAAGGCAGCATCGAGTACATTCCGTTCCCGGATAAGCTGAAAGGCCGCTATCAGGCGTTTACCCAGGCGGATCTGACAAACCTGCGCGCAGCGGGCTACGATAAACCGTTTAAGACCGTTGCCGAAGGCGTAACGGAATATATGGCCTGGCTGAACCGCGACGCGTAAGAAGCAAGCATGAAAATACTGGTGATTGGCCCGTCTTGGGTGGGCGACATGATGATGTCGCAAAGTCTTTATCGTACGCTCAGGGCGCGCTATCCCCAGGCGATCATCGACGTGATGGCGCCCGCATGGTGCCGTCCGCTGCTCTCGCGCATGCCGGAAGTCAACGAAGCAATCCCGATGCCGCTCGGTCACGGCGCGCTGGAAATCGGCGAACGGCGTAAGCTTGGGCACAGCCTGCGCGAGCGTCGCTACGACCGCGCTTACGTACTGCCTAACTCGTTTAAATCGGCCCTCGTGCCGTTCTTTGCGGGCATACCGCATCGCACCGGCTGGCTCGGCGAGATGCGCTACGGCCTGCTGAACGATGCCCGCAAGCTGGATAAAGACGCCTGGCCGCTGATGGTCGAACGCTACGTCGGTCTGGCCTACGACAAAGGCGTGATGCGCTGCGCGAAAGATCTACCGCAGCCGCTGCTCTGGCCACAGCTGCAGGTGCATGAAGGCGAAAAATCGCAGGCCTGTAGCGCGTTTAATCTCTCAACCGAGCGCCCGATCATCGGCTTCTGCCCCGGCGCTGAGTTCGGCCCGGCAAAACGCTGGCCGCACTATCACTACGCCGAGCTGGCGAAACAGCTGATCGACGAAGGCTTTCAGATCGTGCTGTTTGGCTCCGCGAAAGACCACGAAGCGGGCAATGAAATCCTCGCCGCGCTTAATACCGAACAGCAGGCATGGTGCCGCAATCTGGCCGGGGAAACCCAGCTTGAGCAGGCCGTTATTCTGATCGCCGCCTGTAAAGCGGTGGTCAGCAACGATTCCGGCCTGATGCACGTCGCCGCCGCGCTGGACCGTCCGCTGGTGGCGCTCTACGGGCCCAGCAGCCCGGACTTTACTCCCCCGCTGTCGCATAAAGCGCGCGTGATCCGCCTGATCAGCGGCTACCACAAAGTGCGTAAAGGCGATGCCGCCGAAGGCTATCATCAGAGTTTGATCGACATTACGCCGCAGCGCGTGCTGGAAGAATTAAACGACCTGTTGCTGGAAAAAACGGAACAAGAGGAAGACTAGCGGATGCGGGTACTGATCGTAAAAACCTCGTCCATGGGCGACGTGCTGCACACGCTGCCCGCGCTGAGCGACGCCGCGCTGGCCTTTCCCGGCATTCGCTTCGATTGGGTAGTTGAAGAGGGCTTCGCACAGATCCCCTCCTGGCATGAGACCGTTGACCGGGTCATCCCGGTGGCGATTCGTCGCTGGCGCAAGGCGTGGTTTTCCGCGCCGATCAAAACCGAGCGCAAGGCTTTCCGCGACGCCGTACGGGCGGAAAAGTACGACGCGATCATCGATGCCCAGGGGCTGGTGAAGAGCGCCGCGCTGGTCACCCGGCTGGCCCGCGGCGTGAAGCACGGTATGGACTGGCAAACCGCCCGCGAGCCGCTGGCGAGCCTGTTTTACAACCGTCGCCACCATATTGCTAAACAGCAGCACGCCGTTGAGCGCACCCGCGAACTGTTCGCGAAAAGCCTCGGCTACGCGAAACCGGAAACCCAGGGCGACTACGCGATCGCCCGTCATTTTTTGCGCCAGAATGACGCGTCCGCCGCGGCGTATCTGGTGTTCCTCCACGCCACGACGCGCGATGATAAGCACTGGCCGGAAGAGAACTGGCGGGCGCTTATCGCCCTGCTTGCCGACAGCGGCGTACGCATCAAACTGCCGTGGGGCGCGCCCCATGAAGAAGCGCGGGCCAGGCGCCTGGCGGAGGGGCACGATTTTGTCGACGTCCTGCCGCGGATGAGCCTGGAGCAGGTAGCTGGGGTACTGGCAGGCGCGCGCGGGGTGGTTTCCGTCGACACCGGCCTGAGCCATCTCACCGCCGCGCTCGATAAACCGAACTTCACGCTGTACGGCCCGACCGATCCGGGGCTAATTGGCGGCTACGGTAAAAATCAGTACGTGGTGCGCCCGGAAAGCGGCAGCAGCACGGGGGATATTCCCGCCTCCCGGATTCTGCAACTGTTGAAATCTCAGGAACTGGCTTAATGGGTTCATTATTTAAGCAGATCTATCGCTACACGCATCGACGCGCCTTTCGCCATAACGAAAATCTCTGGCCGTTTACCCACATCACGCGTGCGGCGAGCGGTGAAATCCGCACCCTGAAATACAAAGGGAAAACGGTGCCGCTGGTTAATCTCAGCGAACTGAAGGATAGCGCCGAGGGCGAGGTGCTGCTGACCGCCACCGGTCCCTCGACGCGCCGCATTGATTTTACGCGGCTGCCGAAAAGCGTTCCGGTGATGGGGGTGAATGGCGCCTGGCATCTCTCTGATAAAATTAAATTTTCGCTCTATACCATTGTCGATATGGAGTTTTACGATAAAAAGCCGGACGTGATTCGTTCGGTGATTAGCCAACCCGATCTCGTGCTCTTCACCACCATGCACGGTATCGCCAAAATCCTCGACCGTCACGGCGCGGAACTGCGCTGTCGTTTGGCATTAATTGAAGACGCCTGTTATAAAATTTATCAGCCCAAAGTCGCCAAAAGCGCGATACCGCAGGTCTGGAAAGGCGTTGCGGCGTTACGCTTTCACCCGCAGCGGCAGGATATTTGCTTTAGCACCGATATCCGCCAGGGAATTTTCGACGCCGGAACCGTGGTCTACTGGGCCCTGCAAATTCTGATGTGGCTGGGATTTAAAACCATTCTGATAAGTGGTCTGGATATGAGTAATTTCAACCAGCCGCGCTTCTACGAAACGGAACAGGATAAACTCCCCTCCTGGCTGGCAAATAAGGTGGATGACCTGGTCATGCCGTCCTTTTCGCACGCTGCCAACGTGCTGCAACAAAACCATATTCGGGTCGTTAACTTCTCTTTAGAAAGCGCGGTTCCGGAAACGATTTTCGCAAAGGTTTCTTTTGATGAGTACTTTAAAAATAAGTAGTTACGCCAGACAGGGCTACACCGTTTTCTTCACTTTATTTCTGTTTTTTAGCGCCGTTTTTTGCGTATCAACCCGGACAAACAACCTTCTTCATTTATCTATTTTGCTGTTTTTGCTTTCACTGCTTAACCACGATAACCGTCAGGCGCTAGCGGAAAGCATCCGCCAGCGGTGGCTGGTTTATATCCTGCTGGTGGTATTCTGCGTTTACTATGCCCTGAGCAACATTTGGGGGCAGACGCCGCAGCATATCGACTCGCCGCTGACGCACGGCGCCTATTTATTTTTTTATCTCCTGCTGCTAACTACCCTGCTGGGCGACCCCCGAACCCGACATCTGGCGCTGCTGAGCGTCGTTGCCGGGATCACGGTGCTCTCCATCTGGACGATGGCGATCGATTTCACCCTGGTCCTTAAAGAGCGCCTGGTATCACCGGGTAATCCCGGCCCGACTAACGTTATCGACCTCGCGGGTTATTGCGGTATCGGTATCCTTATTTGCGCCATGCTGCTGAAGGAGAAAGGCAGCCATCTCCTGTATGTGCCGATGGCGATCATGCTGGTGATGCTGTTTCTGACTCAAAGCCGCGGACCGATTATCGCCCTGCTGGCGGCGTTTGTTTGCACCCTGCACCTGCACGTCTTTACCCGGCGTAATGTTCTGATTGTCGCCGCGCTAGCGTTGGTTCTGGGCGCGCTTTTCTTCTTCACGCCAACGGGAGACCTGCTGCTGGCGCGCTTTGAAGAGCTGGGCACCCAAAGCGGTTTGCGCCTCAGTATCTGGCGCCATACGCTCCAGGAAGTGGCCAGCCAGCCGTGGCTGGGTCGTGGCTTTGACTACGAGCTCAACTTTACCAACTACAGCGGCGAGCATATCACCACCACCCACAGCGTCTATCTTGGCGCACTGCTGAAAGGCGGCATAATCGGCCTGGCGTTGCTGCTGGCGGTGATTGCCGGAGGGTTATGGCAGGCATGGCGTAACCAGCAGGATGGCCGCTACGGGCTGGCGATTTTTATCTATGCGCTGATTTTTATGGCTTCGCAGGGCATGTTTATCATCAGCAACCCTCGCGAAAGCTGGCCACTGTTTTGGCTACCGCTGGGCATTGCGCTCAGCGGAGGCCTGAAGGCGAAACGCTAAGAGAAGGAGAAGGGCCCGCAGCGGGCCCTTTTTTATGCCTGCTGGCGAGCGGCGATCAGGGCATCCGCCTGGGCTTTGATCACCGGCCAGACCGCGTCAATGGTCATGTCGGCGACGTTAGTCTCTTCGCAGACAATTTGTCTGGCCTTGTCATAACCCGGAGCCCAGATGGTATAGCCCGGCAATCCGGTGTCTTTGAGTTTACGTTTGTTGTAAACCGCCACCATGGGCTTGTCGAACGCGCGAGCAATATGCACGATGGCGGTATCCGCCGTAATCACCAGATCGCAGTGGCGAACAATCTCAACCGCTGAATTAATATTGCTATCAGGCAGATGCAGCGCCGTTTCCAGATTAAGCTGACGAATTTTCTCGCTATGCCCGACCATCACGACGCTGATTTTATAAGGGAGCGTATATAGGCGCTCAATCAGGGCAGAAACCTGATGACGGCAAAAGTCTTTATCCGTTGAGGCGGTAAATGGGTTGATGGCAATGCAGAGCTCGCTACCCTGTTGCTGAGCCAGCAGTGTTTTAACTCTTTCCCGCTCAAAAGCATCGCCGGGCAGATGAT
This sequence comes from Klebsiella sp. MBT K-1, assembly GCF_002556465.1. NCBI lineage: Bacteria > Pseudomonadati > Pseudomonadota > Gammaproteobacteria > Enterobacterales > Enterobacteriaceae > Klebsiella > Klebsiella sp. MBT K-1. The sequence continues at coordinate 307,808 of NZ_PDEL01000003.1, forward strand.
AGTGGTAATGAGGGTGTTCTATGCCAAATAGCCTGGCGACGGCTTTATAGCGGGCGGAAATATGGCTGCTGCTATCCAGAAAAGGGATGGAGTGATCGTAAAGTTTATATTCTTGTTTATTAAAACCGATAACGCAGCCGGGCTGCAAATCAGCCAGCAGTTTAAAACGCTCGTAGGTTTTAACATCGTCAAAATCAACGACCGCGTCAAATCCTGCCGCGCGCAACGCATTTAACGGCATCCGCGGCTGATATAAATAGACCTGCTCAAGAAAATCCGCGCCGGCAAGCATCTGCTTACAAACCGGCCCGGTCAGCACAGAAACCTTATAGCCCCGGTAGGCTAAAAGCTTTGCGCAGCCGGTTGTCACGACCATATCCCCAACTTTGTCATCCAGGCGCAATAATAAAACATGCTGAATCTTCGCGGGATTAAAGGGCTGGCGCGCGCTTTTATTTCTGTAACGATAGTTAATTAAATTAAACTTAATTTCGCGGAAGAAGGCATTTTTCTTCCGCGTAAACTGCTTCACGATACGCATACGGTACCTGGTTGTGATCTTTTATCGCTGTGTGCGTTTCTGTTGGTAATACTCCGCCAACGTCATTCCCTTCACCTGCGGCGCCAGCCAGCTGAAAAAAGACTCCAGATCGGCATATAAACGCTCGATATCCTGCTCGTTTTTAAACGTTGGACTGCCGCCGGGCATATACTCAGAAGAGTGGAGCATATATTCGACGTAGTCATTGCCCTGAGTCAACGTTTGTTCCACCACTTTTTTCATCGTCTCGACGTTGCCGCCCATCGGACGCAGCCAGTGAACGGACGGCGAGCGCACTTTACCGCGCAGGCGATCGTAACCCTGCTTCAGGCTATTCATCCACGCGGGATGCTTGTACTGAATGCTCATCGGCACTTCCAGCAGCGATGATTGCCCTTCACGGCGGATATCGTTCTCGTCGAGGAAATAGGCGTGCTGCGGGAAATGACGGTAATCGGTGCCGCCGTCGCCCTGCGGCGCGCCTTTCGCCGTTTTCCAGTTCACCCGCGGCGTAACCGAACAATCCACCAGATAGCCATACTCCATCAGCAGACGCGCGTAGCGCTCGTCAAAGGCCCAGCGTCCTGCGCGATGGCTGACCATTTTGGTCTGGAAGGTCTCCTCCAGCAGGCGGGTCATATAGTCGACTTTCGCCCGCATCGCCGCATCGCTGTACTCAATCAAGTACGGTTTATGCCGCCAGTCGTCATCGGTGAGCGGATCGGTCGGCGGACTGTTCCAGGCGTGCAGATGCATACCGATTTCCGCGGTTCCCCGGGCGATCGCATCCTTAGCGAATTCGATATAAACCGGGTCGATGGCCATTTCATAGTTGGTCAACCAGACCGGTTTGAAACCGTACTTTTCGCAAAGCTGCTGAAAACGCGGTAAATAACGCGCATTCTCGGTGGTGATGCTGTCATGTTTTTGCCAGAGGTTATCGCCCTCTGTGTCAATCGTGATGAGAAATGCGGGTTTGTGCACGAAAACGTCCTCAGGCCATACGTATCGGGTCATGGTAGAGCAAGACAACGCTTCTCTCAATCTATCTGATCCCCTAGAATCGGAACCCTGACCCTGAATGAAGAACAGAGAATGACGCCTGAAACCCGCACTTCCGGCCGCGTGAACCCGGCGCGAATCCTGGTCATCAAGCTGCGCCATCATGGCGATATGCTATTGATAACCCCGCTTATTCACGCGCTAAAACAGCAATATCCCGCCGCCAGCGTGGATGTGCTGCTTTATGAAGAAACCCGGGATATGCTCGCAGCGAATACCGATATCACCCACATTTACGGCATTGACCGGCGCTGGAAAAAACAGGGCGCCGGCCATCAGCTAAAGATGGAGTGGCGTCTGATTCGCACGCTCCGCCAGCAGCGCTACGATATGGTGCTCAATCTTGCCGATCAGTGGCCCAGCGCGATCATCACCAAACTGACCGGCGCGGCCACCCGCATCGGTTTTGACTTCCCGAAACGTCGTCATCCGGCCTGGCGTTTTTGCCATACCGCCCTCGCCTCAACCGAGCAGCATAACCAGCAGCATACCGTGCAGCAGAACCTGTCGATTCTGGCGCCGCTTGGGCTGGCTATTGATGACGCGCCGGCGAAGATGGGCTACAGCGATCAGGACTGGCGCGCCAGCCGCGCGCTGCTGCCGGAAGAATTTCAGGATAACTATATCGTCATTCAGCCGACCTCCCGCTGGTTCTTTAAGTGCTGGCGCGAAGCGCGGATGAGCGCCCTGATTAACGCGCTTTCTGACGCAGGCTACCCGGTCGTGCTGACCTCCGGCCCTGACGCCAGAGAGAAGCAGATGATCGACACCATTATGGCGGGCTGCCCCGATGCTCGCCTGCACTCCCTCGCCGGGCTGCTCACCCTGCGCCAGCTGGCCTCCGTCATCGATCATGCCCGTCTATTTATCGGCGTCGACTCGGTGCCAATGCACATGGCTGCCGCGCTGGGTACGCCGCTGGTCGCGCTTTTCGGCCCCTCCAAGCTCACCTTCTGGCGTCCCTGGCAGGCGCAGGGCGAGGTTATCTGGGCAGGCGATTTCGGCGCTATTCCCGACCCTGATGATATCGATACCGGCACGGACGAACGTTATCTCGATTTAATTCCCACCGACGCGGTTATCGCGGCGGCGAAAAAGGTACTGGCATGAGTAAATTCAGGCTGGCTCTGGTACGCCAGAAGTATCGCCCGGACGGCGGCGCGGAACGCTTTGTCTCCCGCGCGCTGGAAGCCCTCGACGACAGCGATCTTGAACTAAACGTCATCACTCGCGAGTGGCAGGGGCCGGTGAAGCCCGAGTGGAACATCCACATCTGCAATCCGCGCAAGTGGGGGCGGATCAGCCGCGAGCGTGGGTTTGCCGACGCCGCCCGCCAGCTTTGGCAGCGCGAATCATTTGACCTGGTGCAAAGCCATGAGCGCATCCCCGGCTGCGACCTGTACCGTGCCGGAGATGGCGTACACCGCCGCTGGCTGCAGCAGCGCTCGCGCATTTTGCCCGGCTGGAAAAGCCGCCTGCTGTTTGCCGACCGCTACCATCGCTATGTGATGCAGGCCGAGCGCGAAATGTACCAGGACTCGCACCTGCGCGGCGTTATCTGCAACGCGGAGATGATTAAACGCGAGATTATTGAAGACTTCGGCCTGCCGGCGGAAAAAATCCACGTCATCTATAACGCCATCGATAACCAGCGTTTTCTGCCGCCGACGGAAGAAGCCTTCGTCGCGCTGCGCGCCAAATGGAATCTGCCGATCCAGGCGACCTGCCTGATTTACGTCGGCTCCGGCTTTGAGCGCAAGGGACTGGATGCGGCGATCCGCGCCATCGCCCCGACCAATCGCTACCTGCTGGTGGTGGGCAAAGATAAAGAGCAGGGTCGTTACCAGCAGCTGGCGAAAACGCTGAACTGCGAGGAACGGGTGCGCTTTTTCGGTATGCAGTCGGAAACCCTGCCGTTCTACCAGATGGCCGATGGCCTGCTGCTGCCGACGCTGTACGATCCGTTCCCCAACGTCATTCTCGAAGCGATGGCCTGCGGCCTGCCGGTGATTACGACTACCGGCTGCGGCGGCGCGGAGTTTATCGTTCAGGGCAGCAACGGCTACGTTTGCGATGCGCTGGATATCCCGGCCCTGCAGGAGTCGGTTAACGCCCTGCCCGCTCGGGCTTTGGGTTCTGCAGAAGGCCAGCGCGCCCGCGAGCGGATCATGACCTGCACCAGCGAACGGCTCTCGGCGCAGCTGCTCTCCCTCTATCAGGATTTGGTGAAATAACGATGCGCATACTGTTTGTTATCGACGGCCTGCCCGGCGGCGGCGCGGAAAAAGTGGTGCTGACGCTGGCGGAGCATTTTCTTAGCCAGGGCGAACAGGTGTCGCTTTTTTCCCTGCGCGACATCTGCGAGTATCCGCTACCGGCGGGGCTGGATTATCAGGTCATCGCCGACCGCTGCCGCAAACCCTGGCGCAAACTCACCGAGCTATCCCGGCGCGCGCGCCAGCTTGATACGGCAATCGAGAAAGCAGAACAGCAGGGCCGTTTCGAACTGGTGCTCTCCAATCTGCATAAAACCGACCGCATCGTCTCCCGCAGCCGCCTGCTGAACGGGCGCAACGTCTGGTTCTGCCTGCACGGCGTGTTCTCGACTTCCTATCTCGGACATCGCAGCGGTTTTGACCGCTGGATGAAAAAGCAGAAGATCGGGCGCGTTTATCAGGGACGCAACGTCGTCACCGTCTCCGATGCGGTCGGTCAAGACCTGGTTGAGCAGTTCGCCATTCGCCCCGCCCAGCTGAAAACTATTTATAACCCGTTTGATATCGCCGCCCTGCGCGCCGCGGCTGAAGAACCCAGCCAGCGCCCCGACGGCGACTATATTATCCACGTCGGCCGCTTTCACCCCGGCAAACGTCACGACCGCCTGATTGAGGCCTATGCGCAAAGCGGCATCGACGCGCCACTGGTGCTGCTGGGGCAGGGCAAACCGGAACAAGAACAGCGCCTGCGCCAGCTGGCGCAGCAGCTACAGGTTGCCGATCGCGTCCTGTTTAAAGGCTTCCAGAAAAACCCGCTGCCGTGGATTAAAGGCGCGCGGATGCTGGTCCTGAGCTCCGATAGCGAAGGCTTTGGCAACGTGGTGGTGGAGGCGCTGCTGCTGGATACGCCGGTCGCCAGCACCCGCTGCCCGGGCGGCGTGACCGAGATCCTCACCGGCGAGCTGTCGCGCGGCCTGGCGGATCTCAACAGCCCGGCGCTGGCTCAGACGATGCAAAGCATTTACCATAGCCCGCCGGCCATCGACGCAGCGGCGCTGGAGAAGTTCAGCGTGGCATCGATTTGTCAGCAGTATCGTCAGCTGCGCAGCGCCTGACGCCGTTATTTAACCAGGATCAATGAGTTATGAGTCAAACGCCTTTACTAAGCATCGTAGCCGCCGTCTATAACGGCGAAAAATTCCTTGCGCAATTCTTTGAGTGCCTTGAGCAACAGCAGCTGGAAAGCTATGAACTGATCCTGGTGAACGACGGGTCGACGGACGGCAGCCTTGCGGTTATCGACCAGTGGAAAGAGCGCCTGCAAAACGTGATCGTGCTGGAGCAGGAAAACCAGGGCGTGTCGGTGGCGCGCAATACCGGCCTCGCCGCGGCGACCGGTAAGTACCTGACCTTCCCGGATATCGACGATAAGCTTTACCCGGGCATGTACCGTACGCTTCTGGAAATGGCGGAAAAGGGCAATCTTGACGTCGCCACCTGCAACGGCCGCTACGTCTACGAGACGAAAAAAGATATCCATCCCATTTTCCCGCTGGACCGGCTGCAGTCGACCGGCGTTTTGCCCGGCCACGTCTGGTTAAAGCAGGCGCTGGATTCTCGTAAGTTCCTGCACGTCACCTGGCTGAATATCTATCGCCGGGAATTTATCGCGAGCCACCGCTTCCATTTTGAGCCTGGCCTGCGTCATCAGGATATCCCCTGGACCACCGAAGTGCTGCTGGCGGCAGAACGCGTGCAGTACACCAGCGAGCAGTTCTACGATTACTATATTCACTCGGAATCGGTGTCGCATAAACCGGACAACGATGACACGCTGATGCGTTCAGCGCGCCACTACATGAAGATTCTGGAGATGCTGGACGCCATCAACCAGCGCTACCCGGATAAGGTTCGCGATATTTCCGCCTGCCGCTGGCAGATCGCCAAAGAGGGGCTGGGAATTATTCATACCTTCGATAGCATGAAAGATGAGTCAAAAAAGCATATTATCATTAAAGAGTTTTTCGACCGCGGCATCTGGCGCCTGATCTGGAAAAACGCCCGTACGTTCCGTCTACGCTGGCGTCTTGGACGCCGCTATCTGCGCATCAAGCGCTATCGCGACGCGGCTTAATACTGAATCCCTTAGTTTCCGCCAAAGAGATAGCTTTACGCGGGTTAAATGCTTAGAATTTGCCCGCAAAAACATAAATACGGATAAATCGCTTGGAATTGCTTTATACCGCCCTACTTTACCTCATTCAGCCGCTGGTGTGGCTGCGACTGCTGTTACGCAGCCGTAAGGCCCCTGCCTATCGTAAACGCTGGAAGGAACGTTATGGCTTCTGCCAGAACAAGGTAGAACCGGGTGGCATCCTGCTGCATTCCGTTTCCGTTGGCGAAACCCTGGCGGCTATCCCGCTGGTGCGCGCGCTACGCCACCGTTACCCCTATCTGCCGATCACCGTCACCACCATGACGCCAACCGGGTCTGAGCGCGCCATGTCCGCTTTTGGCAAAGACGTGCATCACGTCTATCTGCCTTACGATCTGCCCGGCGCGATGAATCGCTTCTTCAATACCGTTCAGCCAAAGCTGGTTATCGTGATGGAAACCGAGCTGTGGCCGAACATGGTCGCCACACTGCACAAGCGTAAAATCCCACTGGTGATCGCTAACGCTCGTCTGTCCGAACGTTCGGCGAAAGGCTATGCCAAACTGGGTAAATTTATGCGTCGGCTGCTGAGCCGCATTACGCTTATCGCCGCGCAGAACGAAGAAGACGCTAACCGCTTTATCGCCCTTGGCCTGAAACGCAATCAGCTGGCGGTCACCGGCAGCCTGAAGTTTGATATTTCGGTCACCCCCGAGCTGGCGGCTCGCGCCATCACCCTACGCCGCCAGTGGGCGCCGCACCGCCAGGTGTGGATTGCCACCAGCACCCACGACGGCGAAGAACAAATTATTCTTCAGGCGCATAAAAAGCTGCTCGAGCGTTTCCCCAACCTGCTGCTGATCCTCGTCCCTCGCCACCCGGAGCGCTTCGGCGACGCCCGCGAGATGGTGCAGAAAGCGGGAATGAGCTACACCCTGCGCAGTACCGGCGAAATCCCGTCGAACAGTACCCAGGTGGTGATTGGCGATACCATGGGCGAGCTGATGCTGCTGTACGGTATTGCCGACCTCGCGTTTGTCGGCGGCAGCCTGGTGGAACGCGGCGGTCATAACCCGCTGGAGCCCGCCGCTCACGCGATTCCGGTATTGATGGGCCCGCACACCTTCAACTTCAAAGATATTTGCGCCAAGCTGCAGCAGGACGACGGTCTGATTACCGTGACCGACGCCGATTCGCTGGTGACGCAGGTTTCCAACCTGCTGACCGATGAAGATTACCGTCTGTGGTACGGCCGTCACGCGGTGGAAGTCCTGCACCAAAACCAGGGCGCCCTCTCCCGTCTGCTACAGTTACTACAACCCTACCTGCCGCAGCGGAGCCACTGATGTCGCCTCGCCTCTCGGTCGTGATGATCGCCAAAAATGCGGCGGATCTGCTGCCTGATTGTCTGGCCTCGGTAAGCTGGGCCGATGAGATAGTACTGCTGGATTCCGGCAGCAGCGATAACACCGTTGAACTCGCCCGCAGCCTGGGCGTTCAGGTACATATCAACCGCGACTGGCAGGGCTACGGCATTCAGCGTCAGCGCGCCCAGGACTACGCCACCGGCGACTATGTGCTGATGATCGATACCGACGAGCGCGTTACCCCGGAGCTTGCGCAGTCCATCCGCAGCGTGCTGGCCGCGCCGAAAGCCGGGGCGATATACAGCATCGCCCGCCGCAACTATTTTCTTGGCCGCTTTATGCGCCACAGCGGCTGGTACCCCGACCGCGTGATGCGCCTGTACGAACGCGACCGTTACCGCTATAACGATAATCTGGTTCACGAATCTCTCGACGGCCAGGGCGCGCAGGTTATCGAACTCGCGGGCGATCTGCTGCATCTGACCTGCCGCGATTTTTCCGGCTTTCAGCAAAAGCAGCTGGCTTACGCCGCCGCCTGGGCGCAGGAGCGCCATCAAAGAGGGAAGAAGACCTCGCTGGCCGCTATCTTCGGCCATACGCTGGGCGCCTTTGTTAAAACGCTGCTGCTGCGCGGCGGCGTGCTGGATGGAAAGCAAGGTTGGCTGCTGGCGGTAGTCAACGCGCAATACACGTTTAATAAATACACCGAGCTGTGGGCCCTGAGCCGCGGCTACTCGGAGAAAGTATCATTATGAGCACAAAAGCGATCTATCCGGGAACCTTCGACCCTATCACCAACGGCCATATTGATATCGTCACCCGCGCGGCCAGCATGTTCGATAAAGTGCTGCTGGCTATCGCCGCCAGCCCGAGCAAAAAGCCGATGTTCACCCTCGACGAGCGCATCGCGCTGGCCACCCAGGCAACGGCGCATCTGGTTAACGTTGAGGTTATCGGCTTCAGCGATTTAATGGCTAATTTCGCCCGCGCGCAGCAGGCCAATATATTGATTCGCGGCCTGCGGGCGGTGGCGGATTTTGAATATGAGATGCAGCTGGCGCATATGAACCGTCATCTGATGCCGACGCTGGAGAGCGTGTTTCTGATGCCGTGCAAAGAGTGGTCGTTTATCTCCTCTTCGCTAGTAAAAGAAGTGGCGCGCCACCAGGGCGACGTCTCTCACTTCCTGCCCGCTAACGTTCACCAGGCGCTGCTGAAGAAGCTGTAATCCTGCGCCTTCGGGGCTCTTCCCGGAGGCGATGCTGCGCATCTGTCCGGGCTACCGGACCAAGCGCAGCGCGAGACGGGATCAACGCAACCATCGCACCTTACTTCTGGCACTGGCGGCAATAAAACGTCGCCCGCTGTGCATGCTTGCTGCCGATAACCGGCGTCCCGCAAATGCGGCACGGCTCGCCCTTGCGGCCATAAACCTGTAATTCCTGGGCGAAATAGCCCGGTTTACCGTCGCTTTGCAGGAAATCCTTCAGCGTCGTCCCGCCCTGTTCGATGGAGCGCAGCAGGACCAGCTTAATCACTTTCACCAGCTGCTCGCACTCTTCGCGCGACAGCGAGGACGCCAGACGATCGGGATGGATCCCCGCCGAAAACAGCGATTCGCTGGCGTAGATATTGCCCACCCCAACCACCAGCTTGTTATCCATCAGCCAGGGCTTAATCGCGGTTTTCTTCTTCGCGCACTTCTGCTGGAGATAATCAGCGTTGAACTCATCGCTCAGCGGCTCCGGCCCCAGATGCGCCAGCGCCGGATGGCCCTCCAGCTCTTTGGTCCACAGCCAGGCGCCAAAGCGGCGCGGATCGGTATAGCGCAGGACCTTGCCGTTACTCATCACCAGGTCTACATGATCGTGCTTCTCTGCGGGCAGCTCTTCGCTGAGGATACGCAGGCTGCCGGACATGCCGAGGTGGACGATAATCCAGCCGTCAGGCAGCTCCAGCAGCAGGTATTTGGCACGGCGGCGCACGCTGAGCACCGGAACGTCGCTCAGGCGATAGATCTCTTCGGAAACCGGCCAGCGCAGGCGTCCATTACGCACCACGGCGTGCAGGATAGTGGCGCCAACCAGGTGCGGTTCAATCCCGCGGCGGCTGGTTTCTACTTCAGGTAATTCAGGCATATTTTTCTCATATTAAAACAGCAGGCGCCGCTATTTTACCTCGTTCAGGAGGCCGCGACGCGACTAGTGCTGAAAATTCACGCCGATGGTTATCTGCCTGCCATCGGGCTGCGGTTTGAACTTCCAGCGCCAGAGCATATCGACCGCCCGCGCATCGTACTGTTCCACTTCGCTGCTTTTGCTCACCAGCACCAGCGTCGGCGCGCCGTTTTTATCAATATCAACGGTAAGCTCAGTCCGTTTATCGCCCTGCATTTGCGGCGCCTTCCACTCAACGCCGAAGAAAGACGCGTTCAACACCGCATTCTTGTCGATATCAACCGTCATACTCACCGGCGGGTCAAAGGGAACGAGCGTTTCATGGCGGTCCAGCTTTTTGCTCGCCGGCAAGATTTCCCCGGCTTTTGCGGTCTCTTCACCTTTCGCTCTTTCCCCGAGGATATCAGCATAATCCGCGTACACTTTTGCCGAAAGAATCGCATTACGCTCGCCCATGCCAACCCGCATCAGTAGCTTAGTTTTGATATTCGCTATTTTCTGCTCGGTATCCTCGGCGAGTGGCTGTAGCAACAGGGAGTAGATCATTGCGCCGATGTACAGTTCAGGATCGCGCTCGGCCCACAGGCTGCCCCACCCCATCCACACCTGCGGATCCTCCGGAGCCAGCGCCAGCAGTTGCGCCCACGTCGCCCGTTTCTCGTCAAAGGAAACATAACTCTTTCTCAGCGCCAAATCCTTCAATAACGGCGCATAGTAGGGATGCGTTTCGACCAGCGCTTCCATCGCCTCGGTCATTTCGGTAAAACCTTCTATTCTGCCTTTGGTCGTTTTTTCTCGTTTTTTGAAGTAGATAAGCTGTAAATTGCGCGCCTCTTCCGCGCTCAGTTTCTTCTGCGGAAAAAGCGCTTTCATCCGGGTGAATTGAGCGGCCATCTCTTGCGCGGCGGCTTCCATTCCAGGTTTATTATGCCGGGCCGCCAGCCGTGAGATACGCATCGCCCGTGATTCCATTTCCCGATAGTGTTCATTCGGAGACAGGCGATCGCTGATAAAGGTCACCGGCATCAGCAGGCGCTTTCCCTGCCGATTAGAGTGAAAACGCCACTGCGGCGCGTAGTGGAGCGCCGCTTTATCAAACTCGGGAACGCCGCTGCTGCACTCAACCACCACGTTTTACAGCTCGCCGCTGGCGTCTGTATCCAGCGAGAGTACCGTCGTCGCCGACTTGATATATTTATTTATCGCCGGGTAGAGCATCGGCGGCACCGTCTCTTTGCCGATCCCATATCTTTCTGGCTCAATGCTGACGTGCCCCGGAAAGTGCTCGTTAACTGTGCTGATGCCACGCACGGGGCCTTCTTTAAACACGATCGATTTCGATAAAGGCAGCACCTTGCTACCTTCGCCTTTTTCCGTTGCATACCGGTCCAATGGCAAATCGCAGGAGCGCGTCTGCATTCTGGCCTGCAGAATATGTAGGATTTGCCGGTCGTCAGACGGCATTCGCGCGATATACGCCGCTAACCGCTGCTGTAGCGCAGGCTGGCGCGGGCTATCCTTCAGGCCCTCCGCCATCAATAATCCGCTCGTAATGCTTTGCGTAAGCGCCTGAAACTGCGAATTTCGCACCCGCTCATTATCGCGGGACTGGATCAGCGCTAACGCCCAACCCAGCCAGGCGTCAGAGTTTTCCGGCGCAATGGCGATTGCCTGTCGAAAGGCTCTTTCCGCCCGCGATTTGTCCGCATCCGTTGTCAGCGTCAGGATAGCCGCGGCCAGCGTCAGATCGCCACGGTCCGGCATCCAGCTGAGATAATCCGTTATTTTGGGTAATGCTTTCGCTTCTTGTTCGCGATAGCCCAGTGCCTGCTGCCAGAGCGCATCCGCGGCGGCGGCATCTTTTTCACTCCAGCCAAGCGGCAGCTCCGCTAATGGCTTTTTCTGCGCGATAAATTGCTCGACAATCTTGTGCTGATTAAACGGTTCCCCACGCAGGATTATCTGAATAAAACGGGCATGACGGTCATAGAGAAAATCCGCCCAGGCGGGCGATGCCAGCTGATTCATACTCTGCCAACGCCGCTGGTTTTGCTCGCCAATTGGGACATTGAATAAGGTGATACCGATAACAAAAACAATCTGCGCCACGGCAGCAATCAGATAGCCTTTATTGCGCCGGGTAATCGCCACCCACATCAGGGCGGAAAAGTAGAGAGTTCCCCCTAGCCACAGGCCGTAGAGCAATAAACGCTGGGGAGCATTCAGCGCCGCCGGTAAAAGCGAAAGCTTATCCACCAACATAAAGGGTGCAGACCAGAGAAAGAGCACCATATTCGGCGCGACAAAAAGCGCAATCAAAGACAAGATGACCAGCAGGTGTTTTAACTTCGGCGTAATCATTTATGGCTTACTCCGAAGAATCGCCAGCAGCCCCATCACGGCTATCCAGACAAAAATCAGGATTAACGCCGCATTATCGTACCAGGCATGCCAGGGACCGCTCAGTTGGGTAAAATTACGCGCTAATATGGCCATCACCAGCGTGCTAATCACAGCCAGCGCGCCATGCCAAACAAATGCAGGAACTTTGCTGCGCATATTGCGCCACAGCAGCGTTAACGGCCCCGGCCCAGTTGACTGACGAGGTACCGCAGCGGCTGGCGCCACGCGAGGCTGCCGCTTTGCGGGCGCAGGCTTTGGACTAACGGTTTGTGTCCGCTTATGCTGCTTCGCCTGCTTTATCCCCTCAACAACCTGTTTTTCACGTGCGCAGACCAGGCACGGCATCCCGGCGAAATGCTGGTGTTTCTTACTACAGAGAACAATTTTTTGCGTACTGCGTAGCGCATAAGGACGCAGGATCTTCGCCCATTCATCGGCGGAAGGACGTTGGGCAGGCGAATCGCTAAAGGCGCGATCGAATAGCTTGCGTAGCCCAGCGGGCAGCAGGTGATGGGTACTGGCCGGTACCGGAGAGATATTCTTTGCGGCATTGATGCCGTAGGCGTAGCAACCGGCGGCGATGCGACCGGGTAAATCATCAGGCACTTTTGCCGCCTGCGCGCGGCCGCTATAGGGATGAATGCCGTGGTTGAGCAACTGGAAAATAATCACCGCCAGCGAGAAGCGGTCCTGAGCCTCTTCCTGTTCGCCCGGCACCTGGCCAATGCGCTGGAACTCAGGCGCCAGGTAATCCGGCGTGAACTGCCCGGCCGGGAAACGCTCGCCCTCGCCCTGGATGCTAAAGCCATCGCAGTCAAGCAGCGCGATGTACAGGCTGTCGCGATAAAAACGCAGGTTGACCGGCTTCATGTCGATAACCCGGTGCTGGCGCGCGTGTAACGCCGAGACCAGGGTGGCGAGGTTGCAGGCCAGGCTCACTTTGGCGCCAATCCCCTCCGGCAGATTCTGCGCCTTCGCCTGCCGCGACTGCAAAATATACTCCAGCTCAATAGTGCGCCGGGTATCGAGCACCGGCATAACAAAGCCAATAACCCGCTTGCGCTCGTCGAAGAGCAAATAGTCAGGCCACGCCAGTTGGACGATCGCTTCACCGTCAGCAGGCGCGGGGATTTCCGGGCGCTGCGCAAGCATGGCGCTAAGCTTGCGCTGGTAATAGCCGGTATCGATATTGGGATGATAGATTTTCGCGACGCGGGAAGGGTCATCCGCCAGAAAATAGACGCTGCCAGCGCCGCCGCTCTTAATCAGTTTTCCCAGGCGTACCGCGCGACGTTGCTCGTTATAACACCCAGGGGCTTTTTTATGCTTCATTACGCAGAGCTACCAGAAGCGTCTTATCATCGCCGGTTATCGCCCAGGTGCGCGGGTCGTCAAGCGTGGCGCGTATCGCCTCACTCCCTTCAACCTCAGAGACCTGCGGCAAATAACGCAAAACAGGGTCCATAAAGGGGGAGAATAGCGCATCGCCGCGCTGGTTTAGCGCAAACGGCTGCACGCCGTCGGACATCATCACCAGTTGCGTGGCTCTGCCAGCAAACTGACGGATGCGTAAATGTTCGCGCCAGTCGTGGCTGGTGAGAAACCAGGTCTGGTTGGCGTATTCACCGTTTTCAGGTAACGAGAAGTGCTGCTCAGCGTCGATGCTCAACTCCGCGACGCCATCACCGATATGCAGCACCACTGAGGCGGTTTCCCCGAGCCATGCGGCCACAACGGTACAGGCAAAATCGCCTGCGGAAAGCCCTCGCTCCTGCGCCGCCAGCAGAACGACCTCACGCACGCTCGCTATCAGCGTCGCCAGCTGCTGTTCATCAGGCGCGGCGGTGAATTTCGCCAGCCGTTCGGCCAGCTCTCGGGCGACTAAAACCGCACCCTGTTCGCTATAAGCGGCTGAGCCTGCGCCGTCGCATACGGCGGCGACCAGACGATCGCCCAAATTGCGGTAGCAAAAGGCATCCTGACAAGCAAGGTTATTTTGTCGGTGGCTGCTGCCAATGGCCGACGAAGCGTAAACGCGCCAGTTCATCGCGTCAGACCGAAATTTCTGACCAGCTATCCGTCGGCGGCAGCTGTGCTTTACCGCCAGGGGTAGACTGCGAAACTACCTGCATGCTGGCGCTCAGCCAGAGGAACAGCTCGCGGAACTGCAAACCTTTTAGCTGCTTCACGCCGTTTATACCGCTACGACTGAAGTGACCCATCGATTCGGAAGCCTCGCTACCCACGCTTATCGGGAATACGGCAACCTTATTCGCCGCCTGCGCCTCGCGGCACTCCTGGGCCGCCGTCTGCCAGTTATCCGTTGGCGCGCCGTCCGACATCAAAAACAGCCATGGCCGGGTATAGGGTACGCCAGCTGCTTTCAGGCGCTGCTTTTCAGCTTCAATTTCACTTAACGCCATGCTGACGGCCTGCCCGGTAGGCGTTAAGCCGTTGGCTTCAAGAACAGGTGCGGTGAAATCCATCGCATCGCACCAGTCGCCGTACAGCTGACACTCGTCGTAACCGCCATATTTAATCACCAGCAGGCGAACGCGTTTGGCGGCTATCACATCATGCTTGAGTTCTTCTTCCAGCAGCTTGAGCCCCTGATTTAGCTGGGCGATTGGCTGGCCGTCCATGCTGCCTGAGCAGTCAAGGACTAAAATCAAAGGCGTACGCTGTTCACTATTATCGATAAATGAAACATCCGGAATTAAAGACGTCATAACAATCCCTGTCGGTGGTTTTCTGTACCGGCAGGATAAACACCCCATGCTGGTAAGACAAGAAAAACCAATTCATTCATATAGTTAATGATTATCAATAAAAAAGAAGAGCGGGATATATTTCGGAGGCAGGATGAGTGTAAAGCGAAAACAAAAAACCCCGCCGGGGCGGGGTTTTTCTGTACAAGGAGTCTAAAATTATTTGATTTTAGCTTCTTTGTATAAAACGTGCTGACGGACAACTGGATCGAACTTTTTCAGTTCCAGTTTTTCCGGCTTAGTACGCTTGTTCTTCGTGGTGGTATAGAAGTGACCAGTACCAGCAGAAGAAACCAGCTTGATTTTCTCACGAATACCTTTAGCCATGATTTATTTCCTCTAAGTACTTAGTACTTTTCGCCACGGGCACGCAGTTCGGACAGAACTGTATCGATGCCTTTCTTATCAATAACACGCATACCTTTAGCAGATACGCGCAGGGTGACAAAACGCTTCTCGCTCTCAACCCAGAAACGGTGAGAGTGCAGGTTCGGCAGGAAACGGCGTTTAGTCGCGTTCAGTGCGTGGGAACGGTTGTTACCGGTCACCGGACGCTTGCCAGTAACTTGGCAGACTCGGGACATGTCTATTCTCCAAAAATCAAATTAGCTCGAGCTTCGTATGGGGTATTGGCGCCTCGTCAGGCTTTACAGCCCGGTCATCGCAGTTCTAAGCGAACTCTCGATTGCCAGGCCCAAATGCCAAACCCGAGATTCTCAAAGGTGGCGTAGTATACGCTGACTCGGCGATGTGCTCAAGTCCCGAACAGACAAAGATCCCGATGGATCGCGCGATCGGGGCTAAATCCAGCCGCGTTCAGCGAAAGATACGTACGCTCCGCGGCCAATAACAAGGTGATCCAGCACACGTATATCCATGAATCGACAACATTTTATCACTCTTTCGGTAATCAACCTGTCGGCCTTGCTCGGCTCAGGACTACCGGATGGATGATTATGTGCCAGGATCACCGCTGCGGCGTTCACTTTGATGGCTTCGCGTACGATTTCTCGCGGATGCACCTCAACGTGGCTAAGAGTACCAGAAAAAAGTCGGCTATGTTTCAATACCCGATTCTGATTGTCTAAAAAGATCACCATGAAGATCTCGCGCTCTTCGTCGGCCAGCTGGCTTTGCAGAAATTCTCGCGTCATCGATGGGGTAACCAGCGAGGGTTCTTCGGTCATTCGCAGACTAAAATAGCGTCGCGCCAGTTCAGCGATCCCTTTTAGCTGCGCATATTTCGCCAGGCCAATGCCTTCCACCTCGGCAAACTGCGACTCCTCCGCCGATAACAGGCCGTACAGCGAGCCAAAACGCTGCAGCAACTCGCGCGAAAACGTCATCACATCCTGCGTGCGGGTACCGGTACGTAAAAATAGCGCCAACAGTTCAATATCCGACAAAACTTCGATACCGTAGCGCTGCATCTTTTCCCTCGGCATCAGGGATTCTTGTATTTCCATCGCGGCCTCTCCTTCCTACTCCGCGCTATCCTGGCACAGCCTTTTTGCGCCGCCGATACGCAAGTTTTATCCCTGCGTGGCGCCTCGCAAAGTGAATCTCTACCAGGCACACGATGCCGTGAGGATTGTGATAAGATGCGCGAATTCTGGTGTACCGCAACAGGAAAAAATCATGATGAGTCTGGCTGGTAAAAAGATCGTTCTTGGCGTGAGCGGCGGCATTGCCGCCTATAAAACGCCGGAACTGGTGCGCCGCCTGCGTGACCGCGGCGCGGATGTCCGCGTCGCCATGACGGAAGCCGCAAAAGCCTTCATTACGCCGTTAAGCTTACAGGCGGTGTCCGGTTATCCGGTATCCGACAGCCTGCTCGACCCGGCCGCCGAAGCGGCGATGGGCCATATTGAGCTGGGGAAATGGGCTGATCTGGTCATTCTTGCCCCCGCCACCGCCGACTTAATCGCCCGCATCGCGGCAGGCATGGCCAACGATCTCGTCTCGACGATCTGTCTCGCTACGCCGTCACCGGTCGCCGTCGTGCCCGCCATGAACCAGCAGATGTATCGCGCCGCCGCCACCCAGCATAATCTTGGCGTCATCGCCGCCCGCGGCCTGCTGGTATGGGGCCCGGACAGCGGCAGCCAGGCCTGCGGCGATATTGGCCCAGGGCGGATGCTCGACCCGCTGACCATTGTGGATATGGCCGCGCAGCATTTCTCTCCTGTCAAAGATTTGCAACATCTGAACATCATGATTACCGCGGGCCCCACCCGCGAGCCGCTGGATCCGGTGCGTTATATCACCAACCACAGTTCTGGTAAGATGGGCTTCGCGATTGCCGCCGCCGCCGCGCGTCGCGGTGCGAACGTTACGCTGGTGAGCGGCCCGGTTTCGCTGCCTACGCCGCCGTTTGTACACAGAATTGATGTCACCACAGCGCTGGAAATGGAAGCCGCGGTGCAAAATAGCGCGTCTCAACAGCAGATTTTTATTGGCTGTGCGGCAGTCGCCGACTACCGTGCGGTCGCCATCGCCGAAGAAAAAATTAAAAAACAAGGTGATGAATTAACCCTGAAAATGGTTAAAAATCCGGATATCGTCGCAGGGGTCGCTGCGCTTAAGGCCAACCGCCCTTACGTCGTTGGGTTTGCCGCCGAAACAAATAATGTGGAAGAATACGCACGGCAAAAGCGAGCCCGCAAAAATCTTGATCTGATTTGCGCCAATGATGTTTCACAGCCAAATCAAGGATTTAACAGCGACAGCAATGCATTACACCTTTTCTGGCAGGAGGGAGATAAGCGCTTACCACTTGAGCGCAAGGAACTCCTGGGCCAATTATTACTCGACGAGATCGTTACCCGTTATGATGAAAAAAATCGACGTTAAGATTCTGGACCCGCGCGTTGGTCAGCAATTTCCGCTGCCGACCTATGCCACCTCCGGCTCCGCCGGACTTGACCTGCGAGCCTGTCTCGATGACGCCGTAGAGCTGGCTCCCGGCGCAACCACTCTCGTGCCGACCGGCCTGGCGATTCATATTGCCGATCCTTCTCTGGCCGCGGTCATTCTCCCGCGCTCCGGGCTGGGCCATAAGCACGGTGTCGTACTGGGTAATCTGGTCGGTTTGATTGATTCTGACTATCAGGGCCAGTTGATGGTTTCCGTCTGGAACCGCAGCCAGCAGAGCTTCATCATCGAACCCGGCGAGCGTATCGCGCAAATGGTGTTTGTGCCTGTTGTGCAGGCGGAATTTAACCTGGTGGAAGATTTTGACGCCACCGATCGCGGCGAAGGCGGCTTCGGTCACTCAGGGCGTCAATAAGCCCGGCGATAGAAAAAATCTTTCGGGGCGTCGCCGACAAAAGGGCAGCCTGAAGGATGAAGTGGAACCAGCATCGCAAAGCGCACTAATGCAATAACATCACCGCAGGCCACAGCTTGCGGTCGCTTTGTGGGTGCCTGCCTGACAAGTGCTTTTTCAGGGGTATTTTAAAACATGGCAGAAAAACAAACTGCGAAAAGGAATCGTCGCGAAGAAATACTTCAATCTCTGGCGCTAATGCTTGAATCCAGCGATGGGAGTCAGCGCATTACCACAGCGAAACTGGCGGCGTCCGTTGGCGTATCCGAAGCGGCTCTGTATCGGCATTTCCCGAGCAAGACCCGCATGTTTGATAGCCTGATTGAATTTATTGAAGACAGCCTGATTACGCGCATCAATTTGATTTTAAAAGATGAAAAAGACACCTCAGCGCGCCTGCGGCTGATTGTTCTGTTGATTCTTGGGTTTGGCGAGCGTAATCCTGGGCTGACACGAATTCTGACCGGCCATGCGCTGATGTTTGAACAGGACCGGCTTCAGGGCCGTATCAATCAGCTGTTCGAGCGTATTGAAGTTCAGCTGCGTCAGGTGATGCGGGAAAAGAAAATGCGCGAAGGCGAAGGCTTTACCGTCGATGAGGCCCTGCTGGCCAGCCAGCTATTGGCCTTCTGCGAAGGGATGCTGTCGCGCTTTGTGCGCAGCGAGTTTAAATATCGCCCGACGGACGATTTTGACGCCCGCTGGCCGCTGGTCGCCGCCCAGCTGAAGTAATTATCGCCTGTCTCTATGCAGCCAGAAAGGCTGCATCTCTTCCCACAGGAACTTTATCCGCGTTGATATCCTGCAGCTCTTAGCGTAGCGGCTTAAATCAGCCCGGCGCCTGCCGGGCCGCGGTTTATACGCCGTACGCTTCGCGATAGGCGCGAACTGACGCCAGGTGTTCAGCCATTTCCGGCTTCTCTTCCAGATAGCTAATCAGGTCTTTCAGCGTCACGATGGAAATCACTTTACAGCCGTAGTCGCGCTCAACTTCCTGAATCGCGGAGATTTCGCCGCGCCCGCGCTCCTGACGGTCAAGAGAAATCAGCACGCCGGCCAGCTCCGCGCCGTTGGCCTGGATAATTTCCATCGATTCCCGAATCGCGGTGCCTGCGGTGATAACATCATCCACCAGCATCACGCGGCCCTGCAGAGCGCTTCCCACCAGATTTCCGCCCTCGCCGTGGGTTTTCGCCTCTTTACGGTTAAAGCAGTAAGGCAGATCGCGGTCATGGTGTTCCGCCAGCGCGACCGCCGTGGTCGTGGCAATCGGAATACCTTTGTAGGCCGGGCCGAACAGCAGGTCAAAATCAATCCCGGAATCCACCAGCGCTTCGGCGTAAAAACGGCCTAACAGAGCCAGATCGCGCCCGGTATTAAACAGGCCGGCGTTGAAGAAATAGGGGCTCTTGCGCCCGGATTTCAGCGTAAACTCGCCAAACTTAAGTACCTGCTTGTTAAGCGCAAACTCAATAAACTGGCGCTGATACGGTTTCATGGATTCGCTCCTCATCTTACTTTTCTACGGACAAAAAAAAGGCGACTTCTCAGTCGCCTTAAAAACTAGTTTTGCAACGCCGCTTTCTGCGTCGTGACAATGGATTCGATACCCCCCCGGGCCAGTGCCAGCAGGGTGAGGAGTTCTTCATGAGTGAACGGCTCGCCTTCCGCCGTTCCCTGCACCTCGATGATGCGACCATCTTCGGTCATCACCACGTTCATATCGGTTTCCGCCGCGGAATCCTCAACGTATTCCAGATCGCAAATCGCTTCGCCATTCACGATGCCTACGGAGACCGCCGCCACCATCCCTTTCATCGGGTTGGTTTTCAGCTTACCGGCCGCAACCAGCTTATTGAGCGCATCGGCCAGCGCCACGCAGGCTCCGGTGATCGATGCGGTGCGAGTGCCGCCGTCGGCCTGCAGTACGTCGCAGTCCAGCGTGATAGTGAATTCACCCAGCGCTTTCAGGTCAACTGCAGCGCGCAGCGCGCGCGCGATCAGGCGCTGGATTTCCATGGTGCGCCCGCCCTGCTTACCTTTTGCGGCTTCACGCGCGTTGCGAGTGTGGGTAGAACGCGGCAGCATGCCGTATTCCGCGGTGATCCACCCCTGGCCCTGGCCTTTCAGAAAGCGCGGCACGCCTTCATCAATAGAAGCGGTGCACAATACTTTCGTGTCACCAAATTCGACCAGCACGGAGCCTTCTGCGTGTTTTGTGTAGTTACGGGTCAGGGTTACTGGGCGCACTTGATTAGCGCTACGGCCTGCTGGACGCATGGTGTTCTCCGGCTTGAAACGAATGTGGCTGCGCATTATACGGATAATGCGCGCTTATTCCTATCCTGATAAGGCCTCGAAAGCTATAATCCACCCCACTCTCCTTTAAAAACAGGAACGTCTATGATCCGCAGTATGACCGCCTACGCCCGGCGTGAAATCAAGGGTGAATGGGGTAGCGCCGCGTGGGAACTGCGCTCGGTAAACCAACGATATCTGGAAACCTACTTCCGCCTGCCGGAGCAGTTCCGTAGCCTGGAGCCCGTGGTGCGTGAACGTATTCGTTCCCGTCTGACCCGCGGTAAAGTCGAATGTACCCTGCGTTTTGAGCAAGACCCGAGCGCGCAGGGCGAGCTGATCCTCAACGAAAAACTGGCAAAGCAGCTGGTTAACGCCGCCAACTGGGTCAAAATGCAGAGCGACGAAGGCGAAATCAATCCGGTCGATATTCTGCGCTGGCCTGGCGTAATGTCGGCTCATGAGCAGGATCTGGACGCTATTACCGCCGAAATCCTGGGCGCGTTGAACGGCGCGCTGGATGACTTTATCGTCGCCCGCGAAACCGAAGGCCAGGCGCTGAAAGCGCTGATCGAACAGCGTCTCGACGGCGTGACGGCCGAAGTGGCTAAAGTGCGCGCCCATATGCCGGAAATTTTACAGTGGCAGCGCGAGCGTCTGGTTGCCAAGCTGGAAGATGCGGAAGTGCAGTTGGAAAACAACCGCCTCGAGCAGGAGCTGGTGCTGATGGCGCAGCGTATAGACGTCGCCGAAGAACTGGATCGTCTGGAAGCGCACGTGAAAGAGACGTGGAATATCCTGAAGAAGAAAGAAGCGGTCGGTCGCCGCCTCGACTTTATGATGCAGGAGTTCAACCGCGAGTCGAACACCCTGGCGTCTAAATCTATCAATGCTGAAGTGACGAACTCCGCCATTGAGCTGAAAGTGCTTATCGAACAAATGCGCGAGCAGATCCAGAACATCGAGTAACGGTTTCCCGCCCGCCACATCACGTTCGGACAAAAGGCCATGGTAAATCATGGCCTTTTATTTTCGCTGCGTTTCAGAAGAAATAGTTTTTATCCAGTATCCGGCAGGTTAAAAACGCCCCTGCGGCGCACAGCAGCGTGGGAGCCAGATAGCTGTGATCCATGTGGGTGAACTCCATCACCAGCGCTACCGCCGTTAGCGGCATTTGCATGGATGCAGCGAGGAACGCCGCCGCGCCGACGAGAGCAAAACTGGCGCAATCTCCCCCGGGAAGCAGCTGTTGCCAAAGCATGCACAGCAGCAGGCTGGTCATGCCGCCGACCGCCAACCCAGGCGTCAGCAGGCCGCCTTCCGCGCCGCCGCGCAGCACCGCCAGAATCACCACCATTTTTAGCGCCAGCAGCATCGCCGCCCCGGGGAAACCCAGTTCATCGTTGAGAGCCAGCTGCATAGGCCCTTTACCGTTTCCCGGAAGCTCAGGGAAATAGAGGCTGAGGACGGCGAGCAGGGAAAACGCCAGCAGACAGAAAACCGGCATCTGCCAGTTACTTCGCACGTGCGAACGCGCCGTGCTGGTCGCTTTGCGAAAGAGCCAGGCCCCGGCGCCAAGAATGGGGCCGGCGATAACCGCCCACCAGACAAATGAATGCGGCAGGATGTCGGAAGCAAAATGGTATTGCGATTCATCGCCTAACCCGAGCGTTGCCGTCCACGCGGCAATCGCCGAGGTGATAATCGCCGCCAGCGTTTTTTTCCAGCTAAACGACAGCAGCATGACCTCAAGGCTGAATAACGCACCGGCCAGCGGGACGTTATACACCGCCGCCAGGCCCGCACCGGCGCCGCAGGCAACCAACGTTCGGGTTTCATCCGCCGTCAGCCCCAGCTTACGCGCCACCATCCCCGCCCCCAGCGCGCCCATTTCCCGGGGAGCCACTTCGCGACCAAGCGGAGAGCCCAGCGCCACGGTGACGATCTGCAACAGAGCATGAATCGTTGTGGTACCCGCAGGCATTGGCACGGAAGGGTTAGCCACCGCCGCCGCAATTGAAACCCGCTTCTGCCCATAGCGTCCAAGCAGCCACCAGCCGAACCCGGCGATGGCTCCCCCCGCCACAATGGCCGAGATGCGACGAGGCCAGGAGGAATCCGTGACGCCCTGTAGAAACGACTCCGCGCTCACGATCTGCCCAGGGCTGTAGCCAAAAGCCAGGTGCTGAATCGCGTGTAAAATCAGCGCCAGAACCATACCTGACAGACCGGCCAGTATACCCGTCAGCACAACGGCAATCAGGCGGGTGAAAGAGTTTTTATTGCCAGCGGCTGCAGTCATTTTCTCAGGCCCTGAAGGAGGAAAATAAAAGGATAAAGGTCGGGAATTAAACATTAGGTATTCATTACGTATTCGCTAGAGATGTACGCCAGCGCCTTCATCATTATTTTTTCTAATCTATATTAAATAACAAAATGACATATTAACGTTTAAAAACAGGATACATAGGCAATACAAACATTACATAAATCTGGTTAAAGACATTCACTTTAGAAAAACTCAATCGTGATCCTGAGCACAAATCGTTAACCTTCCGCCATCACCGTGGGGGATTTATGCTGCTTCATATTCTTTATCTGATTGGGATTACGGCGGAAGCCATGACCGGCGCGCTGGCTGCCGGGCGCCGCCGTATGGATACGTTTGGCGTCATTATCATCGCTACCGCGACGGCCCTCGGAGGCGGTTCGGTGCGCGATATTCTGCTTGGCCACTATCCGCTTGGCTGGGTACAACACCCCGAGTACGTCATTATTGTTGCCGTGGCCGCGGTCCTGACCACGATTGCCGCCCCGGTGATGCCGCATCTGCGACGCTTGTTCCTGGTGCTTGATGCGCTCGGCCTGATCGTGTTCTCTATCATTGGCGCCCAGATCGCGCTGGATATGGGCCAGGGCCCGGTCATCGCCTCCATTGCCGCTGTGATCACCGGCGTTTTTGGCGGCGTGCTGCGCGATATGTTCTGCAAGCGCATCCCGCTGGTGTTCCAGAAAGAGCTGTACGCCGGGGTATCATTCGCCGCCGCGGTGCTTTATATCGCGCTCCAGCATTACGTCAGCAATCACGATGTGGTGGTTATCTCCACCCTGCTGTTCGGCTTTACCGCCCGCATGCTGGCGCTGCGCTGGAAGCTGGGCCTGCCGGTATTTAATTACAACCATAGCGCACATTAGTGCTTTCAGAATCCCGGAACGCGTTGCCCGCTCAGCCACTTCGCTAGCGCGGCAACATCCGGATGATGTAAGAACGTCACCAGCTGCCGCGCTCGTTCTGCTCCGATACCCGGCAGGCGTCGCCACTGCTCTTCGTTGCGATCCTGCATCCGTCGCCAGTCATCCTCCTTCAGCCCGGCAAATGCCATCTTCGGTATGGGCACGCCGATTGCTTGTATCCAGCGCAGGAAAGGCCGTTCGCGCGCAAGGTTAAACTGATGCCACAGCCGCTGCCCGCGCTGCGCAGAGATGCCCGGGATGGATTGCAGCCGCTCCGGCGTAAACGCCAGCCATGAAAAGAGATGCTCCATGCTGCGGGCATCGTGCAGAGTTCGCCATAGCGCTTCCCCCGCGCCGTCAATATCGAGAACCGATCGGGATGAGAGCCAGACCAGCCGCGAGAGAAACTGCTCCGCGCACTCGGGGGTGGCGAAGTAGCAGGTTAAGGCATTGAAACGCGCCGCCGGTGGCTGGGGTTTATTACGCTGAGCCGTGCGCCAGACGACCGAATCGATGCGCGGTATCCCCTGCCCGGCAAGGCTGATTTGCAGCTGATCGCCAACACCGATGTCCAGATTGTACCAGCGGGATACCGAGCCGACGTTCACCCGCTGCACGCGCTTATCGTCCAGCAGCTGCGGCTCCAGGAGCGCCACCACGGCTATTTTACCGCTGCGCCCGACGCTAAAGCTGATACCGCGAACCTCCATAACCCGCGAGGCAGGCGGGTATTTCCAGGCGATAACCCAATCGCCCTGACCCGGCGCCCAGTAACGCCCGGCGGACTCTTTTGCCCGCCGCACCACAACGCCATCGGTGGCAAAAGGCAGCGGTGAAGTCAACCAACGCTGGCGCCATCGTTCAACCTGCTGCGCATCCGCGACCGGATGCGAAAAAAGCGTGCTGTAAAGAAAGCCGCCCTGCCGCAGCAGCGCCAGCCGCTGTTCCATATCCTCTGGACCATCGGGCCACGCCCAGATAAAGATGCCCAGCCTATCAAGTTCCGCTTGCGCCTCCTGGCGCATCATCATGCCGGCTACTTTTGACCGCGCGTTCATGCCGCCCATTCGCTTTTGTACATGCCCCTCGCGGAGCAGGAACAGCTCACCCTGCAGCACGCTATTCGCCAGTACGCCGTCAGAGGTTTTAGGAATTGAGGGGATCTGCAAGACCCTGGCCGTCCAGTCTTCCCCGGTCAGGCCGTTACCCCGGCTTATGGCCTGCGTCAAACGCCCCTGCCGATACACCAGCGTGATCGCGACGCCATCGACTTTCGGCTGTACCCACAGGCCGGACTGGCCACGCATCCAGCGCGCCACGTCGGCTTGATTCGCCAGTTTACGCACGCCGGTGTGCGCCACCGGATGTCTGGTATCCCCCCTTAGCGGCGGAAGCGCAGAGTGAGCGGGAGTCTCGCCGGTGAAGCAGCGCTGCCAGTATGCCAGCCGCGCCGCAAGCTGGTCATAGACTTCATCGCTTACCGTACTGCTCCCCTGCTGCCAGTAGGCGTTATTCCATTCCGTTATCCGCTGACCGAGACGTTCCATTTCCTGTTCAGCCTTGGCCTGCGGCCACGCGGGGCAGGCTGCCTGCCCGTATCCCACCAGCATCCACAGCACCAGCGCCCAGACTCCTTTTTGCATCGCGATGCCCTCCTGTTTTCTCACCCGGGATTGTGCCGCAGGCTTATTTTCATCGGCGAGAGGGGATTTTTAACGCTGCGAGCAGGCTTCCGGCTTTTCTGTGTTGTTTCTGCAACGCCCGGAGAAATCAGGGAAACGGCAAGCAAAATGAAAGAAAGAACGCAAAAAGTGTGACAGGGACTGCGTCACGCTGCGCCGCCGTGTATAATAGGCTCGTATGTAAGCTCTATTTCGACCACCACATACAAAAGACACTCATGGCTCAAGGCACGCTTTATATTGTTTCCGCCCCTAGCGGCGCGGGTAAATCCAGCCTGATTCAGGCTTTATTAAAAACCCAACCGTTGTACGACTCTCAGGTTTCTGTTTCGCATACCACACGCGCTCCGCGCCCGGGTGAAGTGCACGGTGAACACTATTTCTTTGTGAATCACGACGAATTCAGGACGATGATTGGCAGAGACGCTTTTCTTGAACATGCAGAAGTCTTTGGCAACTATTACGGCACCTCGCGCGAAACTATCGAGCAGGTACTGGCGACCGGCGTCGATGTCTTCCTCGATATTGACTGGCAGGGCGCGCAGCAAATCCGCAACAGAATGCCCGGCGCGCGCAGCATTTTTATTCTGCCGCCGTCAAAAGATGAGCTTGATCGTCGCCTGCGCGGCCGCGGTCAGGACAGCGAAGAGGTTATCGCGAAACGTATGGCGCAGGCAGTTGCAGAAATGAGCCATTACGCGGAATATGATTACCTGATTGTGAATGATGATTTTGATACCGCGCTGAGCGATCTGAAAATTATTATTCGCGCCGAACGTCTGCGCATGAGCCGCCAAAAGCAGCGACATGGCGCTTTAATCACCAAACTGTTGGCAGACTGAACCCACATTCAGTATTATGCCCAGTCATTTCTTCACCTGTGGAGCATTTTAAGTATGGCACGCGTAACTGTTCAGGACGCTGTAGAGAAAATTGGTAACCGTTTTGACCTGGTACTGGTCGCCGCGCGTCGCGCTCGTCAGATGCAGGTAGGCGGAAAGGATCCGCTGGTACCGGAAGAAAACGATAAAACTACCGTTATCGCACTGCGCGAAATCGAAGAAGGTCTGATCAACAACAAGATCCTCGACGTTCGTGAGCGCCAGGAACAGCAAGAGCAGGAAGCCGCTGAATTACAAGCCGTTACCGCTATTGCTGAAGGTCGTCGTTAATCACACTGCGGGTCGCCCTTGTATCTGTTTGAAAGCCTGAATCAGCTGATTCAAAATTACCTGCCCGAAGAGCAAATTAAACGTCTTCGGCAGGCTTATCTCGTTGCACGTGACGCTCACGAGGGCCAGACACGTTCAAGCGGTGAACCCTATATCACGCACCCGGTAGCGGTAGCCTGTATCCTGGCCGAGATGAAACTCGACCACGAAACGCTGATGGCCGCTCTGCTGCACGACGTGATAGAAGATACCCCCGCCACCTACCAGGACATGGAGCAGCTTTTTGGTAAAAGCGTTGCTGAACTGGTAGAGGGGGTGTCAAAACTTGATAAGCTTAAGTTTCGCGACAAGAAAGAGGCCCAGGCCGAAAACTTTCGCAAAATGATTATGGCGATGGTGCAGGATATCCGCGTCATCCTTATCAAGCTTGCTGACCGCACCCACAACATGCGCACGCTGGGCTCATTGCGCCCGGATAAGCGCCGCCGCATTGCCCGCGAAACGCTGGAAATCTACAGCCCTCTGGCGCACCGTTTAGGTATTCATCACATCAAAACCGAGCTCGAAGAGCTGGGCTTTGAGGCGCTGTATCCTAACCGCTACCGCGTTATTAAAGAGGTAGTTAAAGCGGCACGCGGCAACCGTAAAGAGATGATTCAAAAAATCCTCTCCGAAATCGAAGGGCGCCTGCAGGAAGCGGGAATTCCCTGTCGAGTAAGCGGTCGTGAAAAGCATTTGTACTCCATCTACTGCAAGATGGTGCTCAAAGAGCAGCGCTTTCACTCGATTATGGATATCTACGCCTTCCGCGTCATCGTCCATGATTCCGACACCTGCTACCGCGTGCTTGGCCAGATGCATAGCCTTTACAAGCCGCGTCCGGGTCGCGTCAAAGACTACATTGCCATTCCAAAGGCGAACGGCTATCAATCTTTGCACACCTCGATGATCGGCCCGCACGGCGTCCCGGTTGAGGTACAAATTCGTACCGAAGACATGGACCAGATGGCGGAAATGGGGGTGGCGGCGCACTGGGCTTATAAAGAGCACGGCGGCGAGAGCAGCACCACCGCGCAAATCCGCGCCCAGCGCTGGATGCAGAGCCTGCTGGAGCTTCAGCAGAGCGCCGGTAGTTCATTTGAATTTATTGAGAGCGTGAAATCCGATCTGTTCCCGGATGAGATTTACGTTTTCACCCCGGAAGGGCGCATTGTCGAACTGCCCGCTGGCGCGACGCCGGTGGATTTCGCCTACGCGGTGCATACCGATATCGGCCATGCCTGCGTCGGCGCGCGCGTCGACCGCCAGCCGTATCCGCTGTCGCAGTCGCTCTCCAGCGGCCAGACGGTGGAAATCATCACCGCGCCGGGCGCACGTCCGAACGCCGCGTGGCTGAACTTTGTCGTCAGCTCGAAAGCGCGCGCCAAAATTCGCCAGCTGCTGAAAAACCTCAAGCGCGACGATTCCGTTAGCCTCGGACGCCGCCTGCTCAACCACGCCCTCGGCGGTAGCCGTAAGCTGGCGGAGATTCCGCCAGAGAATATTCAGCGTGAACTTGAGCGCATGAAGCTGACAACCCTTGACGATCTGCTGGCCGAAATCGGCCTCGGCAACGCCATGAGCGTCGTGGTGGCAAAAAACCTGCAGCAGGGTGAAACGACCGCCGTGCCTGTACAGCCGGCGCCTATCGGCCATAACCATCTGCCGATTAAAGGCGCAGATGGCGTGCTGATCACCTTTGCCAAATGCTGCCGTCCGATCCCCGGCGACCCGATTATTGCGCACGTCAGTCCTGGCAAAGGCCTGGTCATCCACCATGAGTCCTGTCGTAACATTCGCGGCTATCAGAAAGAGCCGGAGAAATTTATGGCGGTCGAGTGGGACAAAGAGACGGCGCAGGAATTTATCACCGAAATCAAGGTGGACATGTTCAACCATCAGGGTGCCCTGGCGAATCTGACCGCCGCGATCAACACCGCCTCTTCCAATATCCAAAGCCTGAATACGGAAGAGAAAGATGGCCGCGTTTATAGCGCCTTTATTCGCCTCACCGCGCGCGATCGCGTACATCTGGCGAATATTATGCGCAAAATTCGCGTCATGCCGGATGTGATAAAAGTCACCCGTAACCGAAACTAGTATTATGAATTCACAGCGTTATGCGCGTATCTGCGAGATGCTCGCCAGGCGTCAGCCTGACCTGACGGTCTGCATGGAGCAGGTCCACAAACCTCATAACGTCTCTGCGGTCATTCGTACGGCCGACGCCGTTGGCGTGCATGAAGTGCACGCTATCTGGCCGGGTAGCCGTATGCGTACCATGGCCTCTGCGGCGGCCGGCAGCAATAGCTGGGTGCAGGTTAAAACCCACCGTACTATTGGCGAGGCCGTCACGCATTTAAAAGGCCAGGGCATGCAGATCCTGGCGACCCACCTCTCTGATAAAGCCGTTGATTTCCGTGAAATCGACTATACCCGCCCTACCTGTATCCTGATGGGGCAGGAGAAAACCGGCATTACGCAGGAAGCGTTAGACCTGGCGGACCAGGACATCATCATTCCGATGACTGGCATGGTGCAGTCGCTGAACGTTTCCGTCGCCTCGGCGCTTATCCTCTACGAAGCCCAGCGCCAGCGGCAGAACGCCGGCATGTACCAGCGCGAAAACAGCATGCTGCCGGAAGAAGACCAACAGCGTCTGCTGTTTGAAGGCGGCTATCCGGTGCTGGCGAGGGTCGCAAAACGCAAAGGTCTTCCCTACCCCCACGTCAACGAGCAGGGCGAAGTCGAAGCCGATGCCGCGTGGTGGGCCACCATGCAGGCGGCGAAGTAATCATGCAGGGCCGTCTGCTGGATGCGGTGCCGCTCAACACCCTGACGGGCGTTGGCGCGGCCCAGAGCAGTAAACTGGCGAAAATCGGCCTGCACACAGTGCAGGATCTGCTTCTGCACCTGCCGCTACGCTACGAAGACCGCACCCATCTGTATCAAATCGGCGAACTGCTGCCCGGCGTTTACGCCACCGTTGAAGGCGAAGTTCTCAACTGCAATATCACTTTCGGCGGCCGCCGGATGATGACCTGCCAGATAAGCGACGGCTCCGGCATCCTCACCATGCGCTTTTTTAACTTCAGCGCGGCGATGAAAAACAGTCTGGCAACCGGGCGCCGCGTGCTGGCCTACGGCGAAGCGAAGCGCGGTAAGCACGGAGCGGAGATGATCCACCCGGAATATCGGGTTCAGGGCGATATGAGTACGCCTGATTTACAGGAAACGCTGACCCCGGTTTATCCCACCACCGAAGGCATCAAGCAGGCTACGCTGCGCAAGCTCACCGACCAGGCGCTGGAGCTGCTTGAAACCTGCGCGATCGCCGAGCTGCTGCCGCCGGAGCTGGCCCAGGGGATGATGAGCCTGCCGGACGCCTTACGCACCCTGCATCGCCCGCCGCCCACGCTACAGCTTAGCGAGCTGGAAAGCGGTAAACATCCGGCCCAGCGGCGCTTAATTCTGGAAGAGCTGCTGGCGCATAACCTCAGCATGCTGGCGCTGCGGGCAGGCGCCCAGCGCTATCACGCCCTCGCGCTTAGCGCTAACGACACGTTAAAAGACAAGCTGCTGGCCTCCCTCCCCTTTACGCCGACCGGCGCGCAGGCGCGCGTCACGGCTGAAATCGAGCGCGATATGGCGCTGGACGTGCCGATGATGCGTCTGGTGCAGGGGGACGTGGGCTCCGGTAAAACCCTGGTTGCCGCGCTGGCCGCCCTGCGCGCCATCGCCCACGGCAAACAGGTGGCGCTGATGGCACCGACCGAGCTGCTGGCTGAACAGCACGCCAATAACTTCCGCAGCTGGTTCGAACCGCTGGGCGTTGAGGTGGGCTGGCTGGCGGGCAAACAAAAAGGCAAAGCGCGCCTGGCGCAGCAGCAGGCTATCGCCAGCGGACAGGTGCAGATGATTGTCGGGACCCACGCCATCTTTCAGGAGCAGGTCCAGTTTAACGGCCTCGCGTTGGTAATTATCGATGAACAGCACCGTTTTGGCGTCCATCAGCGGCTGGCGCTGTGGGAAAAAGGCCAACAGCAGGGTTTTCATCCGCACCAGCTGATTATGACCGCCACACCGATTCCGCGTACCCTGGCGATGACCGCTTATGCCGACCTCGACACCTCGGTCATCGATGAACTGCCGCCGGGCCGTACGCCGGTCACCACGGTGGCCATTCCGGATACCCGACGCAGCGATATTATCGACCGCGTGCGTAACGCCTGCACCCACGAAGGTCGTCAGGCCTACTGGGTCTGTACGCTGATTGAAGAGTCGGATCTGCTGGAAGCCCAGGCGGCGGAAGCCACCTGGGAAGAGCTGAAGCTCGCGCTGCCGGAGCTGAATATCGGCCTGGTGCACGGGCGCATGAAGTCCGCCGAGAAGCAGGCGGTGATGAGCGCGTTCAAGCAGGGCGAACTGCATCTACTGGTCGCCACCACGGTAATTGAAGTCGGCGTGGATGTGCCCAACTCCAGTCTGATGATCATCGAAAACCCGGAGCGTCTGGGCCTGGCGCAGCTGCACCAGCTCAGAGGCCGCGTCGGGCGCGGCGCGGTAGCCTCCCACTGCGTGCTGCTCTATAAATCGCCGCTGTCAAAAACCGCCCAGAAGCGCCTGCAGGTTCTGCGCGACAGCAACGACGGTTTCGTCATCGCTCAGAAAGACCTGGAAATTCGCGGTCCCGGCGAGCTGCTCGGCACCCGCCAGACCGGCAACGCTGAATTTAAAGTCGCGGACTTACTGCGCGATCAGGCCATGATCCCGGAAGTTCAGCGCATCGCCCGCCATATTCACGAACGCTATCCCCAGCAGGCCCAGGCGCTGATTGAGCGCTGGATGCCGGAAACCGAACGCTATTCCAACGCGTAGCGCGAACGTCATCTCGCCACGCTGCGCATAATTTTTATTCAGATGAGTGGATTATGAAACGAGAACTGGCCATCGAATTTTCGCGCGTCACCGAAGCCGCCGCGCTGGCAGGCTACAAGTGGTTAGGCCGTGGTGATAAAAACACCGCCGACGGCGCCGCCGTCAACGCCATGCGCATTATGCTCAACCTGATCAACATCGACGGCACCATTGTGATTGGCGAAGGCGAAATCGACGAAGCGCCGATGCTGTACATCGGCGAGCACGTCGGTACCGGCCACGGTGATGCGGTAGATATCGCCGTCGATCCCATCGAAGGCACCCGCATGACGGCGATGGGCCAGGCCAACGCGCTGGCGGTCATGGCGGTAGGCGATAAGGGCTGCTTCCTGAACGCGCCGGATATGTACATGGAAAAGCTGATTGTCGGCCCGGGGGCGAAAGGTACCATCGATATGAACCTGCCGCTGGCGGAGAACCTGCATAACATCGCCCGCGCGCTGAATAAGCCGCTGAGCGAATTAACGGTCACCATCTTAGCCAAGCCGCGCCATGACGACGTCATTGTTGAGCTGCAAAAGCTGGGCGTGCGCGTGTTCGCCATCCCCGACGGCGACGTTGCCGCCTCTATTCTGACCTGCATGCCGGACAGCGAAGTTGACGTTATGTACGGTATCGGCGGCGCGCCGGAAGGCGTCGTTTCCGCAGCGGTGATCCGCGCGCTGGACGGCGATATGAACGGCCGTCTGCTGGCGCGTCACCACGTGAAGGGCGACAGCGAAGAGAACCGCCGCATCGGCGAAAACGAGCTGGAACGCTGCAAAGCAATGGGCATTGAAGCCGGCAAAGTGCTGCGCCTGGACGATATGGCGCGCAGCGACAACGTCGTTTTCTCGGCGACCGGCATCACCAAAGGCGATCTGCTGGACGGTATCACCCGTAAAGGCAATATGGCCACCACCGAAACCCTGCTGATCCGCGGCAAATCCCGCACAATTCGCCGTATTCAGTCGATTCATTATCTCGATCGCAAAGATCCGGATATCCAGCTGCACATCCTGTAAAACATTTGATCAATAGAGCTTTCCAGCCTTTTCGGGCTGGAAATCTGCTCTCGTCGCGGTGAAGATACGCTAACAGGATTGAGAGGAGAGACGCTATGGCAAACTGGGTTACAGGCAAAGTCGTAAAAGTTCAAAACTGGACGGATGCGCTGTTTAGCCTCACCGTTCACGCACCGGTTGCGCCGTTTACCGCAGGTCAGTTTGCCAAGCTGGGCCTGGACATTGACGGTGAACGCGTGCAGCGCGCGTATTCCTACGTCAACGCCCCCGGCAATCCCGATCTTGAGTTCTACCTGGTGACGGTTCCGGAGGGCAAGCTCAGCCCACGGCTGGCGGCACTGAAGCCGGGCGACGAAGTGCAGATTGTCAGCGAAGCCGCCGGTTTCTTCGTCCTGGAAGAGGTACCGGATTGCGACACGCTATGGATGCTCGCTACCGGCACGGCGATTGGCCCGTACCTGTCGATTCTCGAAGAAGGGAAAGACCTGGATCGTTTTGAAAACCTGGTACTGGTGCACGCCGCGCGCTATGCCGCCGATCTCAGCTATCTGCCGCAGATGCAGGCGCTGGAAGCGCGCTATGCGGGCAAGCTGCGCATCCAGTCGGTCGTGAGCCGGGAAACCGCGCCGGGCATGCTCACGGGGCGCATCCCGTTCCTGATTGAAACCGGCGCGCTGGAAGAGGCCGTCGGCCTGCCGATGAACGCCGAGAGCAGCCACGTTATGCTGTGCGGTAACCCGCAGATGGTGCGCGACACTCAGCAGTTGCTGAAAGAGACCCGGCAGATGAGCAAGCACCTGCGTCGCCGACCGGGTCATATGACCGCCGAACACTACTGGTAATCAGGATTCCGCTTTCCAGCGCACGTCCAGCGTCTCTTTACCAAACTTATTCGCGCCCTGGGTGCCGACAAACGCGCCCAGGTCGATCAGCATCATGACGATAATCAGCGTCGGTATAAACCGCCCGACGCCCCACTGCCAGACCCCAGGCAGCATTGACCAGTTGCCCGCCAGCAGCATCCACGCCAGAATCATCAGCAGCGCCCAAAGCCCGGATTTACCCCGATCGTGCAGGCGTTTAATAGTCACCGCCGCCGTCGGCCACAGCAGGCACACCAGAATAAAAGCCGCCGTCTGTAGATTAAGAAGATTACTGCCGGCCAGCGTGAACAACGCGCTCATGGTCACTATCCAGATAGCGATCCAGATCCAGAAGTCGCGACGTCCAATCCGCCCTTTAATTGAGAATAGCCACTGCTGTAGGGTCATGTTTTATTCCTTATCATCATCACCGACGTAGTTTACCCTGAAGGCGTGACTTTTTGACAAGCGTGACGGTTCTCGTTTTAATCGTCAGCAGATAAAAAAAGGGAAGATGGGCATGAAGAAGTGGGCAACCTTATGTTTGATTGGGCTGGCGGCGTTATCCGTTGGCCAAAAGGCGTTGTCCGCCGAGTCAGACGCCAGCGCTACGGCACCCTATCTTCTCTCCGGCGCGCCGGTCTTTGATATTTCCATCAGCGAGTTTCGGGAAAAATTCAATCGCGATAACCCGAAGCTAACGCTCAATGAATTTCGCGCCGTCGCCGCCAGCAAAGACCAGGCGAACCTGACCCGCGCCGCCACCAAGATCAATGAGAACCTCTACGCGTCGACCGCGCTTGAACGTGGAACCCTCAAAATTAAATCGATGCAAATAACCTGGCTACCGATTCAGGGGCCGCAGCAGAAAGCGGCGAAAGCCAGGGCCCTGGAGTATATGAGCGCCGTGATGCGCGCTTTTGTGCCCACGCTAAGTCAGACGCAAAGCCAGCAAAAATTGCAAAAACTGCTGACCGCCGGAAAAGGCAAACGTTACTTCAGCGAAACCGAAGGCGCGGTGCGCTATGTGGTGGCGGACAACGGCGAAAAGGGGCTGACCTTCGCTGTTGAACCGATTAAGCTGGCGCTATCTGAAACGCTGGAAAACAACAATAAATGACAAAAAGCAAAGCCTTTCCAGTGATGAATCTCTATACTGTTTCACAGACCATGCTGCCCTCGGGGGCGGCTATATTCCTTAATTCGCTTTGAAGCGTGGAGAATAAAAATGCGACATCCTTTAGTGATGGGTAACTGGAAACTGAACGGCAGCCGCCACATGGTAAACGAACTGGTCGCGAACCTGCGTACCGAACTGGCTGGCGTGACCGGCTGTGCAGTTGCAATTGCTCCGCCTGAAATGTACATCGACCTGGCGAAACAAGCCGCTGCCGGCAGCC
Source organism: Klebsiella sp. MBT K-1 (assembly GCF_002556465.1). Lineage (NCBI taxonomy): Bacteria > Pseudomonadati > Pseudomonadota > Gammaproteobacteria > Enterobacterales > Enterobacteriaceae > Klebsiella > Klebsiella sp. MBT K-1. The sequence goes on from NZ_PDEL01000003.1 coordinate 342,455, forward strand.
ACATTCACCTGGGCGCGCAGAACGTTGACCTGAACCTGTCCGGCGCATTCACTGGCGAAACAAGCGCTGAAATGCTGAAAGACATCGGCGCTCAGTACATCATCATCGGCCACTCCGAGCGTCGTACCTACCACAAAGAGTCCGACGAGCTGATCGCTAAAAAATTCGCGGTACTGAAAGAGCAGGGTCTGATTCCGGTTCTGTGCATCGGTGAAACCGAAGCGGAAAACGAAGCGGGCAAAACCGAAGAAGTGTGCGCCCGTCAAATCGACGCCGTTCTGAAAACTCAGGGCGCGGCGGCCTTCGAAGGCGTGGTTATCGCTTACGAACCCGTATGGGCGATCGGTACCGGCAAATCCGCTACCCCGGCTCAGGCCCAGGCGGTGCACAAATTCATTCGCGATCACATCGCGAAAGCCGATGCGAAAGTGGCTGAACAAGTGATCATCCAGTACGGCGGTTCCGTTAACGCGGGCAACGCAGCGGAGCTGTTCACCCAGCCGGACATCGACGGCGCACTGGTTGGCGGCGCATCCCTGAAAGCTGACGCTTTCGCGGTGATCGTTAAAGCAGCAGAAGCCGCGAAAAAAGCGTAATTCGCTTTAAAGGCTACCCCCGGTCGCGCTTCGCAACCGGGCTACTGACCAGAAATCTGCAATATTTGTAGCCCGGCTCAGCACAGCGCAAGCCGGGTTTTTTACCCCGCTATAGTTTCCCCAACGCCTGATACCACAGATAGTCCAGCGGCAGCAGAATCAAATAGCTCACCGCCGCCAGCGCGACACACAGCAGCATTCCCGCCCTTGCAGGCACTTTCCCCAGCCCCATCGCCACCACAATCGGTGACGCTTGATACGGCAGCAGCGGCGTGGAGTACCCCAGCACCTGAATCATAATCACGCTCAGCAGCGGGAAGCCGGTCGCATCGGAGAAGCTCTGCGCGAAGGTGGTATACAGCGCCGGTACGCCGTTGGCGGTCATGATAAAGTTCAGCGCGCTGGTAATGCCGGTCAACGCGAGAAAGCTGGTAAACGGACTCTCTTTATCCAGCGGCATAATCTGCAGCAGCGCATTGCCCACCACGCCGCCGATACCGGTTTGGGTCACGGTGATAGCCAGCCCGAGAATGCCGGCAACGTAAATACAGGTGCGGATATTCACGCCGCTGGAAAACTCCTCGCCGCTGATAAAGCCGACCCGCGGCAGCAGCGTTACCACCGCCGCCGCCAGCCCCGTCCAGGCCGGCCCCACGCCGTGCCAGCTTTCGGTCACCCAGAGCGTCAGCACCACCGCCAGCAGCCACGCCAGGCGCTTCTCATCGCGGCTCATCGGCGGCAGCGGCGTCATGTCGCGCGGCGGGTGCGGTTTTCCGGGAAACAGCCAGCATATTAATGCAATCAGCACAGCGCCTTTGAGCCAGCCGAGCACCGGCGTATGCAGCAGTAAATAGGGCAGGTAATTCAGGTGAATACCATATGATCCCTCCGCCGCGCCGCTCATCACCAGATTCGGGACGTTGGCGGGCAGGATGGTGGCAGACAGCTGGAAGGTACCGAACCCCACCGCCAGCGCCAGGCCAAACCACGGGCGCGTCCCCTCTTCAATACCGGCACGCCTGGCCATTGCCGCCACAATCGGCATCAGCAGCGCGATACGTCCCATATTGGACGGCATCACAAACGCCAAGGCATAGCTGAGCAGCACCACGCTGGCGACCATCAGCGGCCAGGAGTCGGTCAGCCGCGACGAAAGCGACCGCGCCGCCCTGTCCGCAAGTCCGGTTTTGCGGATAGCGATCCCCAGCACAAAGCCGCTGAACACCAGCCAGAACGCCGATGAGGCAAAGCCGCCGAAAATCACCTCCGGCGGCGCGATTTTGGCGATCATCGCCGCGGCAAAAAACAGCAGCGCGGTCATAAACTCCGGTAGTAAAGAGGTCGCCCAGAGGAGAATAGTGATGCCGACGATGATAGAGGGAAGGAACAGAGGGTGGGAAAACCAGAGCGACATACCTGTCTCCTGTCGTTTTTTTCAGCAAGAATACGACGGACAACAGGACAGGTAAACGCCAGATATAGTGGGGTTATGACAACACCGGTGCGGGCAGATTAGTGATAATGAATTTCGCCAAAGTATTCCGACAGCACGTAATAACGGCAATATTCAAAAGGGCTGTTATGCCCGGCCTGAAACGTCTGTCTGGCGACGGATAATAGTGGTTTATTCGCCGCGATCTGCAGTTTTTCGCACAGGTCGGGGGAAGGTAAGATCGCCTCAACCTTTTCAATCGCCGAGTCACTGGTGACGTTTAATAGCGAATAAAGCGACGTATGTTCCAGCGCCTCTGGCGTGAGCTGCAGATCGGGAAAGAAGCTAAGATCGAGATAGATCTTTTCATGGTTAAACGGACGATTATTCAGGCAACGAATACGCGAGATATAGAGATAATGATGATGGGCGGGCAGGCTCAAACCATCTGCCTGAGCGTCACGCGCGCGACGCGGCGCAATCTCAAGAATACGGTTCTCAATCTCGACGCTGGCATCCTGAAGATCGCTGGTAATGCCGCGAAACGTGTGGCCGTAGCTCACTCCCTCCGGCACTGAGCACACTACCGATCCGCTTCCGCGCTGGGACGAAATAATGCCCGCATTGATTAATTCGCTCCAGGCCTGTTTAACCACGATGAGCGAGACGTTATAGGCTCTGGCAACCTCTTTTTGCGTCGGCAGCTGGCTGCCTAACGGCAAGGACCCATTCTGAATCTGCTGACAGATGATAAAAAATAGTTGCTTATAAAGCGGAGTAAAGCTCGTTTTATCAACCTGCAAACTGCGCACCTCACGTCTTCGCCAGCAGGGGACGTTTTACCGTCCCCGGCAGGGTGAATTCGCTACCCTGCGATTTGCCTGGCCAGTTGTGCCAAATCGAAATGATTCATACGATCCACGGTCGTTAAATAATCGGCGGGAAAAGCCTCCACGCCATGGAATGCGCCGGAAATCGCTCCAACCATGGTAGCGACAGTATCAGTATCATTGCCGATATTAACGCCGGAGATAATAGCATCTACGGCAGAATTCGGACAACACGCGAACAGGCCAAAGGCCGCCGGTACGGCTTCACTGACGTGCAGCCCGGAACCAATAATATCGGCAAGTTCCACCACCGCCGTTTCCCAATGACGATGGCGTTGACCGATAGCCACGGCCAGCTCGATGCGTCGGGCAACGGATGGGCCTGCCACCATCATCGCTCCTTGCTCCTGCGCCAGCAGATAGCCTCTTTGCGCGCCATAAATACCGGCGGCAATAATGGTGTCCGCATTGGTCTGCGATCTTAATGCTTCGCTGGTTGCCGCCGCCATCGCCGCTGCGCCGGACATCGCCAGCACGTTATTATGCGTAAAGCGGCAAATCTGCAGCGCGCAGTGAATCGCCGCGTCAATATCCCCCGGATGCAGCACCGCCGCCGGCCAAATCTTCATGGCGGCGCCGTTGGTGGCTTCCGCGTTTCCCTTATTAATAATCTGTACCGACTGCTTTTCGCCTTCAAGATCGCCCTGCAAGGAGGCACGATTGTCATTGAATATCGCTTTCATTGCCGCACGCGTCGTCGGGCCGGTAAAGTTGGCGTAGTAAGGGTAATCCAGCCACTGCTGGAAGGCCTCGCGCATCGCCTCATCGCTGACCTGGCGCTGATGACGCAGCAGCGCGTCCATAATGTATTTCGCCTGAATAAAATCATCCGTGCACATACCCGCTTCGTTGCAGCGGCCAAACGTATCCGCTGGCGGTTTTTGAAAGGTCGTTACCCAGCCGCCGAAATAGTCCTTAATTTGCTGCTGGGTCCGTACTTCCGTCGCCGCGCCCATCGCGTCCGCTGCAGCGGCGCCTACCAGGCATCCCAGTATTTTGTTTTGATCAACGTGCATGATGACTCCTTATTTCACGGTCATGGCTTGTGCCAGCGAACGGCTGGACAGAAAAGTATTGAGCTGGTCGGGATACGGCAGAGCGGTCATTGCCCCTTTTGCCGTCACCGCCATTGCGCCGCAGGCGTTGGCATTGCTGATGGCCTCCGCCAGCAAGGCATGATTCCAGTAGTTTTCGCGGGAAAGCGTGAACAGCAGGCCGCCGACAAAGGCATCGCCAGCTCCGGTGGTATCGACGACCTCCACGCGCGGGGCGGGAAAAAGGAACTCTCCCTCGGCGGTGATGAGCAACGCCCCTTCGGCCCCCAACGAAATGATGGTGGTATCACAGCCCAGATCGCGCATGTAATACCGCGCATCCAGCCAGTGGCTGGCGCCGCTCAGCTGACACAGCTCATCGGCCGAGACTTTGCAGATAGACGCCAGCGCAGCGGAGCGGGCGATCAGGTCAGGGATCTCAGCGGTATTGCGCCACATCTTGCTGCGCAAGTTGACATCAAACAGAACGTAGCCGCCGGCCTCCCGCATTCTTCGCGCGCCCTCAAGACATGCCTCGCGAGCGGGACTGTCGGTGAGACCAATGGAGCTAAAGTAAAACCATTCGTATTTTCTGAACGTCGGCAGATCCTGAGGTGAAACGTAGGTATCAGCCCCCGGATGCACCAGATAGGTAAAGCTGCGCTCGCCGTCAGCCGTCAGATTGACGATCAGTACCGCACTGGTCAGGCTCGCATCCAGCCGCAGCGAAGAGACATCGACGCCGTTATCCTGAAAAACCTGGCGCAGGAAACGCCCGGCGTCATCGTCGCCAAGGCAGCCGATAAAACCGCACGTTCCGCCCAGCCTGGCAACGCAGACCCCCACGTTCGCCGAAGCGCCTCCGGGACATTTCAGGTAGCTGTTCTGTTTTTCCGGTACCAGGTCTACGGAGGCGTCTCCGATCGCCCAAACCTTATTCATGGCATTCATTTACGCCTCCTTATGCCTGTTTTTGCGCAAGGGCGAGCTGAATATCACGATAATATTCGTTATTAATCAGATACTTTTTCATAAGCAGCCCAACCGCAAGATGGAACAGTGCCGGAATGAGCGTCATCATCAGCGCAATACCGGTGAGCGAACGCGCGCTCTGTTCAACGTCGGCCTGATAGCCAAAGTGGCTCAGCAGAAATCCCAGTACGCCCCCCGCGATCCCCATACCAAACTTCTGGAAGAAGAGAATGCCGCCAAACGCGAGGCCGGATACCCGCAGCCCGGTTTTCTTTTCGCCATAATCCACCGCTTCGGCGATAGAGGACCAGAACACCGGCATTTGCATATCGCAGAAGAAATTAATAAGAAAATAGAACGTAAATGCCAGGATAAGATTTTCACGCCCGACGAAGAAATACATCATCGCGCTTAGTACAAAGGTAATAATCTGGGTGTAGCGGAACATCTTAATTTTATCCCAGAACTTGGTTATCCAGGTGGTGGCGATCATCGCCAGAATAGAGGCGACAACGCCGGTAGTCAGAAAAGGTGAAATCAGGCTATCGCCGCCATTAAGATAATACTTGGCATAATAGGCCGCGACGGAACCGCGAATAACGTAACCGCACATCAGCAATAAAATAACAACCCCAAGAATAATCCACTGATCGTTACGTAACAGATACTTAAACTGCTTCCCTACCGATAGCGAAGTAATTTCCGGCTCGCTACGTTCACGGGTGGTGAGAAAACAGAAGATAAACAGCAGGGCCCCCATCGCGCCCATTAGCCCCATAGAAAACTGGTAACCCAGCGCCTTGTTGCCCTGCCCCAGCCAGACGGCAAGCATCGGGACGACAATAGTGACCAGGAAAGCGGCAATTTTGGTCATCACAAAGCGATAGCCGTTTGCGCTTAGCCGTTCCACGGGATCGCTGGTAATCACGCCAATCATCGAGATATAGGGAATAGTGATAGCGGTATAGACCAGGGTCATCAGAATATAGGTGCCATAGGCCCACGCCAGCTTGGCCATATAAACCATATCAGGCGTGATAAACATTAAATAAACGGCGAAGCCAAAAGGGATGGCAAACCACAGCAGCCACGGGCGATAGCGTCCCCAGCGCGTATTCAGCTTATCGGTAAGGACGCCCATGGCCGGATCGATAATGGCATCGATCATCCGCACAACCACGAAAAGTACGCCGACATCAGCGGCGCTCAGGCCGTAGATATCGGTATAAAAATAGGCGAGAAGCAGCTGCATGGCGATGATCACAACGTTTATCGCCATATCTCCTGCGCCGAAGCCGATTTTTTCCACGATAGAAAGTTTCATGTTGATATTCCTTTACGCTTAGCCGCGCAAATAGAGGGAACAATTAATGATGTCACTACATGAAATAAAAACGTTTTTATAAATAAGCCACCAGTCAGACATGCAATGGAGGCTATGAAGAGAGTGTAACGATCCTCAAAAAGATATAAAGGTATACCTTTATATCTTTTGATCGGTTTCACATATTTTTATACACCCGATCCTACCCCGACGTTAAACCGGGATAAGAATCAAGGAGATAATGAATGGCGGGAACGTAAAGGAAATTAACGGGATGCCAGAATGGCGCAGCTATGGTCCTGAATCTCTTCCGCCGATGCGCGATTCAGCGTCAGCAGGTTACGCTCGGTCGCCAGCAGCACCAGCGAGCCGTCGCTCTGCTTCGCCATCGCCAGCGCGAAACGCCCCATATGTTCGCGCGCTTCCGGCACCTCTTCAGCCAGCATCAGGAACGGGCTGCGCTGCGCCAGCTCCGTTTCGGTGACCCGGCGCGCCAGATATTCGTGGCCCAGTAGTCCACCGGGCAGCGGCAACCAGCGACTGCTGATAGCGGGCGCTTCCTTGTCCAGCTGAGTACGGACATCGGGACGCAGGCAGGAGATATGGATATGGAAATGATTTTGCGTGCGTCCGCTGCGCGAGTTGATCGTCAACGAGACCGCGTCATCCGATACGGCGGAACCACGATGCTGGCTCATGATTTCACGCCCCTGCCAGGCCTGCCAGAAGAAGTTCGGCGTCAGGGGATTGAGCAGCAGCGGGCTTTCGGTGCCGTTAATGCGGTAAGTGGGCATCAGCAGATACTGCAGCGGGCCATTGCGGTCTTTAAACAGGACATAGCCGCCCTTCAGGTTCACTTCCACGCAGGGCGCGGGATCCTGGCGCTGCTGTTGATTGGGGACGCACTGTTGCAGAACAATTTTGCGCAACGCATCAGGGTTGCCGGAATGGAGCCAGTAGTAGCCGCCGGCTATCGCCGCCACAACCGCCACCAGCAGCGCTAATAAAAGGTATCGTACTCTTCGCATTCTATTTTCCTGTCTCAGCCAGAAACGGAAGAGTAACGCAGTTTGATGACTAAATGAAAACAGGAAGAGGTTCGGTGTGTTTTCCCGGAGGCGGCGCTATGCGCCTGTCCGGGCTACCCCCTATTCCCGACAAACTCACCGCTGCCGGGAATAAGAAGAGGCTATTTAACGCTGATTGATCTGGTCGAAGGTGCCGCCGTTGGAGAAGTGCTCTTTCTGCGCTTTCGTCCAGCCGCCAAACACGTCATCAATGGTGAACAGCTTCAGTTTCGGGAACTCATCGGCGTATTTTTTCGCTATTTCAGGGTCACGCGGGCGATAGAAGTTCTTCGCCGCAATCTCCTGGCCTTCCGGCGAATAGAGGTACTTCAGATACGCTTCCGCCACCTGGCGAGTGCCCTTCTTGTCGACCACTTTATCCACCACGGAAACCGTCGGCTCGGCGAGAATCGATTCGCTCGGCGTCACGATCTCAAATTTATCTTTACCCAGCTCATTGGTCGCCAGCAGGGCTTCGTTTTCCCAGGCGATCAGCACATCGCCTATCCCGCGCTCTACGAAGGTGTTCGTCGCGCCCCGGGCGCCGGAATCCAGCACTTCGACGTTCTTAAACAGCGCTTTTACGAACTCCTGCGCCTTCGCCTGGTCGCCATTGTTCTGGTGCAGGGCGTAGCCCCAGGCCGCCAGATAGTTCCAGCGCGCGCCGCCGGAGCTTTTCGGGTTCGGGGTAATCACCGACACGCCTGGTTTAATCAGGTCGTTCCAGTCGTGAATCTGCTTCGGGTTGCCTTTACGTACGAGGAACACGATGGTGGAGGTATACGGCGCGGAGTTATCCGGCAGACGTTTCAGCCAGTTTTTGTCGATTCGGCCGCGTTCGGCAATTGCATCGACGTCATAGGCCAGCGCAAGGGTCACCACGTCGGCTTCAATACCGTTGATCACCGAGGTCGCCTGTTTGCCGGAGCCGCCGTGGGATTGACGAATTACCACGTTGTCGCCGGTTTCTTGCTTCCAGTGGGCGCTAAAAGCTTTGTTGTACTGTTCGTACAGCTCGCGCGTCGGATCGTAAGAAACGTTTAATAGTTGAATGTCTTTTGCCAGAACGCTGGCGGATGCCAGCAACAGAGTTAACCCCACGCCCCACTTATTCATCGCACCGCTCTCTTTATGTAGTGTTGTGATGGATTAAGCGTGCCAGAAAGCGGACTGATGATTAAAGAATAAAAAAAGATTGGCTATAACTTGCGAGTATATAGAACGGGGAAGTGTTGCCCCCTCCCGAACGGGAGAGGGCGGGAAGCGTTAGACTTCTTCCATACGGCCCAGCAGCGCCTGCAGACGATCCTGCCAGCCCTGCTGCTGTTCTTTCAGCTGACCGTTTTCACGCTCAAGCTCTTCACGGCTGTGCTGTGCGCTCTGTACTTCCTGCGCCAGCGTGTTGTTCTTCTCTTTCAGCTCTTCGATTTCCATCTGTAACAGAGTGATGGTATCAATCGCCTGCTGAACTTTAGATTCTAATTTCTCAAACACTTCTAATGACATCGTCATACCTCTCCTGAACTTGCAAGGCGTTGATAGAAACCGTCCGTTTCGTATACGCGTTGACGCCTTAACGAAAATTAGCGCACTACAGTGGTGATGTAGTCGATTGTATGAAGCCCCGTCGCCCCTGTCCAGCGACAACCCGCGTAGATTGCGGTTTGCGACACTTTTCAGCCTTTACCTGGTCCGTTCGCCGCTTTTACCCGGCAGTTTTTCGTAATTGTTAATCAAGGCGTAAAAAAATGCGCGGTGAAACGCTCCCGCAAACGACCGAACACGCGTTTATGGCGCGAAAACGCTCATTTTCTTGACGTGGTACACACATTTGAATTTCGATATTTCTCGTTTTTGTTCGTTAACGATAAATTAACACTATGCCTACATGGCAGCGTGGTCGCCTGCGACCTTCACACATACAATAATCATCACTACGCTTCAGGATTCGATTATGAGCCAAACATCAACACTAAAAGGCCAGTGCATCGCAGAGTTCCTCGGTACCGGGTTGTTGATCTTTTTCGGCGTTGGGTGCGTCGCTGCGCTTAAGGTCGCGGGAGCCAGCTTCGGTCAATGGGAAATCAGCATCATCTGGGGTCTGGGCGTCGCCATGGCGATTTACCTGACCGCAGGGGTTTCCGGTGCGCACCTTAACCCGGCGGTCACCATCGCGCTGTGGCTGTTCGCCTGTTTTGACGGTCGTAAAGTTGTTCCTTTTATCATTGCGCAATTCGCTGGCGCCTTTTGCGCTGCGGCTTTAGTTTACGGGCTTTATTACAATCTTTTCTTCGATTTCGAACATACCCACAATATGGTGCGCGGTAGCGTCGAAAGTCTCGAGCTGGCAGGCATTTTTTCTACTTACCCGAACCCGCATATCAATTTTGTGCAGGCCTTCGCGGTAGAAATGGTGATTACCGCTATCCTGATGGGCGTCATTCTGGCGCTGACCGACGATGGCAACGGCGTGCCGCGTGGCCCGCTGGCGCCGCTGCTGATTGGTCTGCTGATCGCCGTTATCGGCGCATCCATGGGCCCGCTGACCGGCTTCGCCATGAACCCGGCGCGTGATATCGGACCGAAAGCCTTCGCCTGGCTGGCAGGCTGGGGCAATGTCGCTTTCACCGGCGGCAAAGATATTCCTTATTTCCTGGTGCCGCTGTGCGCGCCAATCGTCGGTGCTGCGCTGGGCGCATTTTGCTACCGCAAGCTGATTGGCCGCCACCTGCCTTGCGACACCTGCGTCGTCGAAGAGAAAGAAGCCGCATCCCCCTCTACGACGCAACACAAAGCTTCGCTGTAATCTGACTACGGGACTCATACTATGACCGACAAAAAATATATCGTAGCGCTCGACCAGGGCACCACCAGCTCCCGCGCCGTGGTAATGGATCACGATGCCAATATCGTCAGCGTCTCTCAGCGAGAATTCGAACAAATTTATCCGCGCCCAGGCTGGGTTGAACACGACCCGATGGAGATCTGGGCATCGCAAAGCTCTACGCTGGTCGAAGTGCTGGCAAAAGCCGATATTAGCTCCGATGAAATCGCGGCTATCGGTATCACCAACCAGCGTGAAACAGCCATCGTGTGGGAGCGTGAAACCGGCAAGCCGATTTATAACGCTATCGTCTGGCAGTGCCGCCGTACCGCCGAAATCTGCGAGCAGCTCAAGCGCGACGGCATGGAAGAGTACATCCGCAAGGCCACCGGCCTGGTGGTTGACCCCTACTTCTCCGGCACCAAAGTGAAGTGGATCCTTGACCACGTCGAAGGCGCGCGCGAGCGCGCTAAACGCGGCGAGCTGCTGTTCGGCACCGTAGATACCTGGCTTATCTGGAAAATGACCCAGGGACGCGTTCACGTGACCGACTACACCAACGCCTCGCGTACCATGCTGTTCAATATCCACGAGCTGGACTGGGACGACAAAATGCTCGACGCGCTGGATATCCCGCGCGCCATGCTGCCGGAAGTGCGCAAATCTTCCGAAGTGTACGGCCAGACCAATATCGGCGGTAAGGGCGGGACGCGTATTCCGATCGCCGGTATCGCCGGCGACCAGCAGGCGGCGCTGTTCGGCCAGCTGTGCGTTAAAGAAGGGATGGCGAAAAACACCTACGGTACCGGCTGCTTTATGCTGATGAATACCGGCGAGAAAGCGGTGACGTCAACGCACGGCCTGCTGACCACCATCGCCTGCGGTCCGCGCGGTGAGGTGAACTATGCGCTGGAAGGCGCGGTGTTTATGGCGGGCGCCTCCATTCAGTGGCTGCGCGATGAGATGAAGCTAATTAGCGACGCGTTCGATTCCGAATATTTCGCCACCAAAGTGAAGGATACCAACGGCGTGTACGTCGTTCCGGCCTTTACCGGCCTCGGCGCGCCGTACTGGGACCCGTACGCCCGCGGCGCGATCTTCGGCCTGACCCGCGGCGTAAACTCCAACCACATTATTCGCGCCACGCTGGAGTCGATTGCCTATCAGACCCGCGACGTGCTGGAAGCGATGCAGGCTGACTCGGGGATCCGACTGCACGCCTTGCGCGTTGATGGCGGAGCGGTCGCCAACAACTTCCTGATGCAGTTCCAGTCCGATATTCTCGGCACCCGCGTGGAGCGCCCGGAAGTCCGTGAAGTCACCGCGCTGGGCGCAGCCTATCTGGCCGGTCTGGCGGTCGGTTTCTGGCAGAATCTGGATGAGCTGCAGGAGAAAGCCGTTATCGAGCGCGAGTTCCGTCCGGGAATTGAAACCACCGAGCGTAACTATCGCTACAGCGGCTGGAAGAAAGCGGTAAAACGCGCGCTGGCGTGGGAAGAGCACGACGAAGCGTAAGTTTGTTGAGGTATTCCCGGCTTGCGGCGTAAACGCCTTAGCCGGGCTACCAAAACCAAAAACCGCGCTGGCCTGTAGCGCAGCGTCTCCGGGTTTTTATCAGCCGAATACCGGCAGCAGCAGATAGAGCTTAATCACCAGCGCGTTAACGATATCGATAAAGAACGCGCCCACCATCGGCACCACCAGAAACGCCATGTGCGACGGACCGAAACGGTCGGTTATCGCCTGCATGTTGGCAATCGCCGTCGGCGTCGCGCCGAGGCCGAAACCACAGTGGCCGGCGGCCAGCACCGCGGCATCGTAGTTTTTACCCATCATCCGGTAGGTCACAAACACCGCATACAGCGCCATCGCTACCGTCTGCACCGCCAGAATGGCAATCATCGGCAGCGCCAACGACGCCAGCTCCCACAGCTTCAGGCTCATCAGCGCCATCGCCAGGAACAGCGACAGACTGACGTTACCCAGCACCGACACCGCGCGATCGAACACGCGATACAGCCCCAGCGCCGACAGGCTGTTGCTCAGGATCACGCCGATAAACAATACGCAAACGAAAGTGGGCAGTTCAAATACGGTTCCCGCCAGCAGTTGCGCAACGATCTTCCCTACCGTTAAGCAGATGGCGATCAGCGCAATGCTCTCAATCAGCACCAGCGAGGTGATCATGCGCCCCATATCCGGCTTTTCAAACGCGGTCGGCGCGAGCTGATCGTCCGGTGTGCCGTCAGGGGAAGAAGAGTGCTTAACCAGATAGCGCGCCACCGGCCCGCCGATCAGGCCGCCAAGGACGAGGCCGAAGGTTGCGCAAGCCATCGCCACTTCGGTGGCGTTGGCGAAACCATAGCGCTCAACAAACAACTTACTCCACGCCGCGCCAGTACCGTGGCCGCCGGAAAGGGTAATCGAACCGGCCAGCAGCCCCATCAACGGGTCGAGGCCCAGCAGCTTCGCCATGCCGATACCGAGGGCGTTTTGCAGCAGCAGCAGCCCCACCACCACAATCAGGAATGTCCCCACGACTTTACCGCCAGCCCGCAGGCTGGCGAGGTTGGCGTTGAGGCCGATAGTGGCGAAGAACGCCAGCATTAGCGGATCTTTCAGGCTCATATCGAAATCAATTTCGATATCCATGCTTTTCTTTAATACCAGCAGCGCCAGCGCGACCAGCAGGCCGCCCGCGACGGGCTCAGGAATGGTGTATTTCTTGAGGAAAGGAACGGTTTGAACGAGTTTTCTACCCAGTAGCAACACTAAAGTTGCGGCAACGAGCGTCGATAAGGTATCGAGATGAAACATAAAAAAGAGCTCCTTATAGGCGCATGATCCATTCACACGCGACGATATTCCCGGTGTCGATTGCTTCTCATCATGAGTAATCGGGAAGGGATTTTAAGCAGAAGTGTGGAAAAAAGGACAGGAAAAGATATTTTGTAGGGATATTGATGCGATCAAGCATACAAAATGTTAATAAATGTTTGTTGCCTATTCCTTGTATAAATATTTATCGCTAACGAGTGGCAAACGTTTGCTTTTAGTCTACAGTCCGATAAAATCCCCGCTTTGCCACCTTTGGGATTGTTGTGATGTCCGTTAACACCGCAGAGTCAGAAAATGCGCAACCGGTTGCGCACAAGCAAACCAGCGAATTAATCTACCGCCTCGAAGACCGCCCGCCGCTACCGCAAACCCTGTTCGCCGCGTTCCAGCACCTGCTGGCGATGTTTGTCGCGGTCATCACTCCGGCGCTGTTAATTTGCCAGGCCCTGGGCCTTCCGGCTCAGGATACGCAACACATCATCAGCATGTCCCTTTTCGCCTCCGGCGTGGCATCCATCATTCAAATCAAAGCCTGGGGCCCGGTCGGCTCCGGTCTACTTTCGATTCAGGGCACCAGCTTTAACTTCGTCGCGCCGCTGATCATGGGCGGCACCGCGCTGAAAACCGGCGGCGCCGATGTTCCGACCATGATGGCCGCGCTGTTCGGCACCCTGATGCTGGCCAGCTGTACGGAGATGGTTCTCTCCCGCGTCCTGCATCTCGCCCGCCGCATTATTACCCCGCTGGTCTCCGGCGTGGTGGTGATGATTATCGGCCTGTCGCTGATTCAGGTTGGCCTGACCTCCATCGGCGGCGGCTACGCGGCTATGGCCGATCACACCTTCGGCGCGCCGAAAAATCTGCTGCTGGCGGGCATCGTGCTGGCGCTGATCATTATCCTTAACCGCCAGCGCAACCCATATCTGCGCATCGCTTCGCTGGTTATCGCGATGGCGGCCGGCTACCTGGCGGCATGGTTGCTCGATATGCTGCCGGCCAATACCGCGCCGACGGAAAGCAGCCTGATTATGGTGCCTACGCCGCTGTACTACGGGCTGGGCATCGACTGGAACCTGCTGCTGCCGCTGATGCTGGTGTTTATGATTACCTCGCTGGAAACCATCGGCGATATTACCGCCACCTCTGACGTCTCCGAGCAGCCGGTTTCCGGCCCGCTCTATATGAAGCGTCTGAAGGGCGGCGTGCTGGCTAACGGCCTGAACTCCTTCGTCTCGGCGGTATTCAATACCTTCCCGAACTCCTGCTTTGGCCAGAACAACGGCGTGATACAGCTGACCGGCGTCGCCAGCCGCTATGTCGGTTTCGTGGTCGCGCTGATGCTGATCGTGCTCGGGCTGTTCCCGGCGGTGAGCGGTTTTGTACAGCATATTCCTGAGCCGGTGCTCGGCGGCGCGACGCTGGTCATGTTCGGCACCATTGCCGCCTCCGGCGTGCGTATCGTCTCCCGCGAGCCGCTGAACCGCCGGGCGATCCTGATTATCGCCCTGTCGCTGGCCGTCGGCCTTGGCGTCTCCCAGCAGCCGCTGATCCTGCAGTTCGCCCCTGACTGGCTGAAGAACCTGCTCTCCTCGGGTATCGCTGCTGGCGGTATCACGGCGATTGTGCTGAATCTGATTTTCCCGCCAGAGAAAAACTGATCCTCTCTGACGCTCCGGCCGCGCGATGCTGGCCGGGGCGTCTGCATCATCAATCTCACATCATCTCATTACACAATTCCTGTCTTGAGGATTGCGCATAATTCGGGCATAACAGCCTTATGTGCCTCGCTCAGGATCGAAGATCATGAAATTTCTCAGAAAGCTGATTCTCTGGCTGCTGATTGCCCTGCTGGTGGTGATTATTGCCGCTTACTTCCTGCTGCAAACCCAGTGGGGTGGGCGCCAGGCCAGCGCCTGGCTAAGCGACGGCACCGGCTGGAAGGTTTCTTTCAACAAGATGAACCATAATTTCTCCTCGCCGATGCACCTGCAGCTGCAAAACGTCACCCTCGGCCGCGACGGCAAACCCGCCACGCTGGTGGCGCAAACGGTGGATATTGGTTTTAGCAGCCGCCAGTTTAGCGACCCGCTGCATGCCGACGAAATCGTCCTCAGCGACGGCACGCTAAACTTTTCCCCTTCCTCTGCGGCGCTGCCGTTCGCCGCCGACCGTCTGCAGCTGCGCAATATGGCGTTCAACAGCCCGGAGAGCGACTGGGATCTGAGCGCGCAGCGCGTCACCGGCGGCGTCAGCCCGTGGGCGCCGGAAGCGGGCAACGTGCTCGGCAAGAAAACGCAGATTCAGATCAGCGCCGGTTCGATGACGCTCAACGGTATTGAAGCCAGCAACGTGCTGATTCAGGGGAATATTGATAACGGCGAAGTGTCCCTCTCGACCATTGGAGCGGACGTCGCCCGCGGTACGCTCACCGGCACGGCGAAACGCAGCGCCGACGGCGGCTGGCAGGTCGATAATTTGCGCCTCAGCGAAATCCGCCTGCAAAGCGATAAATCCCTCGCCGACTTTTTCGCGCCGCTGACTACCCTGCCCTCGCTACAGATTGGCCGCCTTGATGTCACCGACGCTAGCCTGCAGGGGCCTGACTGGGCGATCGCCGGTCTCGACCTTAATCTGCGCAACCTCACCCTGAGCCGCGGCGACTGGCAAAGCCAGGAGGGTACGCTGTCGATGAACGCCAACGAGTTTATTTACGGCTCGTTGCACTTCCTCGACCCGATCCTTAACGCCGGGTTCTCACCGCAGGGCATCGCGCTGCGCCAGTTCACCTCACGCTGGGAGGGCGGCATGGTACGCACATCCGGCAACTGGCTGCGCGCCGGCCGCGCCCTGGTGCTGGATGACGCGGCGTTCGCCGGGCTGGAATACACCCTGCCGGACAACTGGAAGCAGCTGTGGATGGCGCCGCTGCCCGACTGGCTGCAAAGCCTGACGCTGAGAAAGTTCAGCGCCAGCCGCAACCTGATTATCGATATTGAACCGGCGTTCCCGTGGCAAATCACCGCGCTTGACGGCTACGGCGGCGAGCTGCAGCTGGTGAAAAACCGCAGCTGGGGCGTGTGGAGCGGTAGCGCGACGCTGAACGCCGCCGCCGCGACGTTTAACCGGATTGACGTCCGCCGCCCGTCGCTGAAGCTGAGCGCCAACGCCTCAACGGTGAACGTTAACGAGCTCAGCGCCTTTACCGAGCGTGGGATCCTGCAAGCCACCGCGGCGGTGTCGCAGCTCCCGCAGCGCCAGGTCAACCTGAGCCTCAACGGTCGCGGCGTGCCGCTGAATATTTTGCAGGCGTGGGGCTGGCCCGCGCTGCCGGTTTCCGGCGACGGGAACCTTCAGCTGACGGCGACCGGCAGCGTGCAGGCGGATGCGCCGCTGAAGCCGACCGTCAACGGGCAGCTTAGCGCGATAAATATGGAGAAACAGCAGGTGGCGCAGGTGATGCGCAACGGGGAGGTCTCCAGCCCCCAGCCCCCTTCAGCACCGGCGACAACGACTCCCTGACTTTCCCTCTCCCTCCCCCCTCTCCCCACGGGAGAGGGGCCTGTTCCGTTCGCGAAACCTGTTGCCATTAAGCGGCTGTTTGTACCTATTTCCCGCAACCTGTTCCTTTCAAATAACGGACTTGCTATAACAAAAATACTGGAAGTTAAAAAAATAATTAAAGTCCCTGAACCTACAAAAATAAAGGAACAACCATGTCCGTAATACGTCAGCGTATTCTGGAGAATATGCAAAAATTCTCCAGAGCAATGATCGGCGCAGTATTGTTCTTGCCGGTCATTGGCTTAATTTTGGCACTCAGTTCAGTCTTAACTAACCCAACATTAATTTCGGAGACCAGTTTTTTACACCAGCTCGGACAGCTCCTCGGCGATACCTTCTGGCCTTTATTCGGCAATCTGGGATTACTCTTTTGCGTCGGCATTAGCTATGGTCTGGCAAAAGATAAAAAAACCGAAGTCGCGCTGGTTTCGGTAATGTGTTTTATCATGTTTCTTGGCGCTAACCACTCGTGGCTGGAGCATACCCACGGCCTTGCGGAAAAAATTAACGGCGAATATTACGGTACCGGGCAGACTCAGCTGCTGGGCTTTGTGGTGGTCGATATGGGGGTTTTCCTCGGGATTATTCTCGGCTGCACCATCGCCTGGGTGCATAACAAAGTCTCGACGATTGAACTACCCGGCGCGCTCTCCATGTACGGCGGAGCCAAGCTGACGCTGGTGGCGATGACGCCGGTCGTCATTTTCTACGCCATCGCCTTTACCTGGTTCTGGCCGTTTATGACCCACGGCATCGCGGCGCTGACCGGTTTTATGAAAAACGCCGGCGTAGCGGGAGTCTTCGTTTACGGCTTCTTTGAAAAATTCCTCATCCCCACCGGCCTGCACCACTTCGTCTGGTCGCCGTTCCAGCTCACGCAAATCGGCGGCACGCTGAGCGTCGACGGCCAGGTCGTCTCCGGTACCCAGGCGATTTTCCTCGCCTATATGCGCCACCCGGATTTAACCCCGGTGATGAACGAGGCGCTGCGTTTCTCGCAGCAGGGGATGACCACCATCTTCGGCCTGGCCGGCGCCTCGTTGGCGTTTTACCACACGGCGAAACCGGAGAAAAAAATGATGGCCAAAGCGATTCTGCTACCGGCCATTATCACCTCCATGCTCACCGGCATCACCGAGCCGATTGAGTTTACCTTCCTGTTCGTTTCGCCGCTGCTGTGGGTGATCCACGCCACCTTAACCGCGGCCTCGCAGGCGATTTGCGACATCTTTACCGTGCGTCCCTGGGGCGCTTCCGGGCTGATTGAGTTCCTGATTTACAACCTGCCGCTGCCGGTATCCCTGACGCGCTGGCCCGGCTACGTGCTTATCGGGATCGGTCAGTTCGCCGTCTACTACGTTATCTTCCGCACCCTGGTCGTTAAGTTGAATCTCAAAACGCCGGGTCGTGAAGACGATGAAAACGTGAAGTTATATAGCAAGGCGGATTATCGTAAAAAAATGGGCGAACCGCAGTCGGTGACTAACGAAATTATCAATGGCTTGGGTGGTAAAGAGAACATTATTTCCGTCGACAACTGTTTCACCCGCCTGCGCGTCGCTATTCATAATATGGATCTGGTTGACGATACGATATTAAAAAGCACCGGCGCAAATGGCGTAGTACGAAATCGAAATGAAGTTCAGGTTATTTACGGCGTCAAAGTGGGACAGGTTCGTTCCCGGGTTGATAGCTGGCTAGCAGAAAATTAATTGGGAGTGATTTATGAAATTAACCGTATTAGGCGGGGGCGGCGTTCGCTCTGCGTTTCTGGCAAAATCTCTGGCATATAATGCGCACCGCATTGGGTTAACGGAAGTGGTATTTCTCGACAGCTCCGCGGAGAACCTGGCGATATTCGGCGAGATTGCCCGCTATGTGTTTAATGCTATTCGCCCGGATATTCACTTCAGCGTGACCAGCGACCCGGTGCCGGCGCTGAAAAATAGCCACTATGTGATCACCACCCTGCGGGTCGGCGGCGATGAGAGCCGGATCCGCGACGAGCGTATCGCCCTGGAGCACAATACGCTGGGTCAGGAGACCACCGGGGCGGGCGGATTCGCCATGGCGATGCGCTCCATTCCGGCGATTCTCAACTACTGCCGCCTGATTGAAGAACATGCCGCCGAAGACGCCATTCTGTTTAACTTCACCAACCCGTCGGGCCTGGTCACCGAGGCGATTATCAAATCCGGCTTTAAGCGTCGGGTGTACGGCATCTGCGACGCGCCGTCGGAGCTGATTCGCGAGCTGCCGGCAATCCTCGGCTGCGACGAGCGCGATCTCGGCGTCGAGTGCTACGGGCTGAACCACTTCTCCTGGTTTACCCACTTCACCGTGCGCGGCGAGGATGTCACCGAGCGCCTGATCGCCAGCCCGGACCTGTATCGCAAGACGGCAATGCAGTACTTTTCACCGGAGCTGGTTCAGCTGTGCGATAAGCAGCTGCTGAATGAATATCTTTATTACTACTACTATCGCGAAGTGGCTTTAAAAGCGATTCAGAACGCGCCGGAAACCCGCGGCGAGCAGATTGCCCTCATCAATCACGATATGCGCGAAGAGCTGCGGACCGTGGATGTGAAAGCCAACCCGGAAGCGGCGTTTACCCTCTGGATGAAGCACTATCTGCGCCGGGAAAATAGCTATATGCAGAACGAGTCGCAGCAGGAAAAATTCCATACCCGCGAGCCGTTGACCTTAAAGCAGTTTATCGAGGAGCCGGATACCGGCGGCTACGCGGGCGTGGCGCTGGATATTCTGGAGGCGGTCAACAGCACCGCCACCAAGCGTATCGTGGTGTCGATGTCGAACAACGGCACGCTGGACTTCCTGCGCCCGGATGATGTGATTGAGATCAGCTGCGACCTGAGTAAAGACGGCCTGAAGCCAGTGACACCGAAGCATGTGCCGACGGCGCAGAAAAATATGATCGCCAGCGTGAAAGAGTATGAGCGGCTGGCGGTGGCGGCGATTCTGCAGCGCGATAAATCGCTGGCGGTACGGGCGCTAATGGCGCATCCGCTGGTCGGCTCGTATTCGCTGGCGAAAACGTTGGTTGAAGCCTATCTCGACGATAAGCAGTTCGCCGACTGGCAATAAACGTCCGGTAAAATCCCCCGGATGGCGGCTAACGCCTTATCCGGGCTACGGGTTCGCCGCCGACTGCGGGCCGGGTAGCCCGGACAGGCGCGTCAGGCGCCGCCTCCGGGAAATGTGCCAGACCTGATAAATCAACGCTGTTTCCTCCCGGTGGCGCTGCGCTGACCGGGCTACGAGTTCACCACCGACTGCGGGTCGGGTAGCCAGGACAGCGCTTCAGGCGCCGCCTCCGGGAAAGGTGCCAGACCTGATAAATCAACGCTGTTTCCTCCCGGTGGCGCTGCGCTGACCGGGCTACGGGTTCACCGCCGACTGCGGGCCGGTAGCCCGGACAGGCGCTTCAGGCGCCGCCTCCGGGAAAGGTGCCAGACCTGATAAATCAACGCTGTTTCCTCCCGGTGGCGCTGCGCTGACCGGGCTACGGGTTCACCGCCGACTGCGGGCCGGTAGCCCGGACAGGCGCTTCAGGCGCCGCCTCCGGGAAAGGTGCCAGACCTGATAAATCAACGCTGTTTCCTCCCGGTGGCGCTGCGCTGACCGGGCTACGGGTTCTCCACCGACTGCGGGCCGGGTAGCCAGGACAGGCGCTTCAGGCGCCGCCTCCGGGAAGGCCCGCCTGCATAAACCACATCTTCAGCAGCCGCTCAAAGCCGAGTATGCAGTAGCCGAAAAACGGATTGCTCCAGTAAATATCGTCATCAAACTTTTGCGGGTCATGAATGATAAACGCCGTATCCGCCGCCTGCGCCAGCGGGCTTTGATAATCGCCGGTAAAGCAGACCAGGTTAATCTCCTTGCCTTCCAGCGCTTTCACCCAGTTCAGCGCCGAACTGCTGCGTCCGGATTTGGAAATAATCCAGATCGAATCAAATTTGGCGGCGTTCTTCTGCTCGAGAATTTCGTAATCCGGCCACAGCGCCAGGCTGGCATTCACCCCGGTCACCAAAAATTTATTGTAGATATACTGGGCGATCAGCTGCGAAAAGCCGCTGCCGTGAATCAAAATGCGGTGATGTTGCAGGCTTTCCAGCAGCGGAGCTATCCGCTCCGCCGGCTGAATGCTCATATAATCGATGTCGTTGGTCACATCGAGTTTGGGCATGGTGATATTGAATTTAATAAAATAGACCAGCTCCAGCCAGCCGCTGAATTTCAGCTTCTTCGCCAGGCGCACCAGCGAAGAGGGATTGCTATAACAGTGCTCCGCCACGGCGCGGATCCCCTCGCGAACGCATTGCTCAGGATCGTTCTGAATAAAACGCAGCACGGTCATTTCCGTTTTGCTTAGCTTCACGTCACGAAAGATGTTTTCTAAATCCATACCGGGCTCCTCTCAGCGCTAAACTACGCTATCACCCGGCGGCGCTGGCGTCTGTGGTATCAATCACCAGAATGAAATGAACGTTACTTTTTTAGACAAAATGGAATAAAAAAAACCCTCCGCTAAAGAGGGTGGTGGATTCGGCAACGTCTATCTCTTTTCAGCGCCCATACTCACTGCACAATAACCATTTTTTTGGTTCATCTTCCTGAATCATCGGGAAGCGGCCGCTCTCTTCCAGAAAACGGTTATCGCGCTTATCATCGTTCACCATCGAAATTTCCCAGCCCATCACCAGCGCGTTTTCAGCCCAAAAACGGTGGTACAGCGTGGGCGGCAAGCAAACACCCTGTCCGGGGTTAAGAACCAGGGTTTCTGCCGGTTTCAGCGTGCGCTGGCGGCCATCAACCGCGACGCTCACGCTGCGCTGCATATCCAGCCGTTCATCTTCTGTTGCCCATGCCAGCTGCAGACAGAGCCGGCCACCGCCGCGGTTCAGAATGTCTTCCATTTTGTGATAATGAAAATGCCAGGGGGTTTGCTGATCCTGCTGAATCTGCAACATCTTCTCGGCGTAGGGTTTGGGATAGCGCGAATCGCCCGGCGCGCCATTGCGCAGGGTCAACAGCGTCAGTCCGGTTTCCTGAAAACGGCCGCTGCCAAAATCGGTAATATCCCAGCCAAGCTGTAGATCCCGAACTTCTCGCCACTCTTCAGTCCGCTTTTTCGCCCAGATATCGGCGGTAAAGCTGGCAAACTCGGGTAAGCAAATGCGAAAGGACTCGGCGATAGCGTGCGCTTTATCAATCGCGTAGTTAATCTGTGAACGTTTCATTTTCGACTCCGCTTCGGACGGCTAGCCAGGCTGCGCCGCGCATGCCGCTACTGTCGCCATGTCGGGCAGGCACGATGGGGGTAATGAAATGGTCGGTAAACACCAGCGGGGCGACATCCGCCTCCAGGTCGTTCACCAGCAGCGCCACGTTAGACAGACCGCCGCCGAGAACAATCACGCCGGGATCGATAAGATTCACCACCGTCGCCAGCGTCCGCGCCAGCTGCTGGCGAAAGCGCAGCACCTGCTCGCAGGCGGCATGCTCGCCCTCCAGCGCCCGGGCGATAATAGCCTGACTGCTGAGCGCCTCTTGGGTCAGCAGACGATAGCGCGCGCTCAGCCCGGTGCCGGAAATAAAGGACTCGACGCAGTTATATTTTCCGCAATAGCAGCGCGCGGGCGGCCCATCGTTGACCTCCTGATATCCCGGCAGCGTGATATGCCCGCACTCCGCCGCAATCCCTGACGCGCCGGGGAAAATCTGGCGATTAAGCGCAATACCGCCCCCGCATCCGGTCCCCAGCGTCATGCCAAATACCAGTGAATAATCGGCGCCTGCGCCATCGCAGGCCTCTGATAAAGCGAAACAGTTGCCATCGTTCGCCAGCACAACCGGCTGGCCCAGGCGCTGCTCAAGCTCATCCTGTAAGCGGCAGCCGTTGATGACCTGAATATTGGCATTGCGGATCTTGCCGCTCTGCGGGGAGATACTCCCCGGCAGGGCGATACCGATAGCCAAAGGCTGAGCCAGCTCATCACCAATCGCGGTGATTAACTCCACCAGCGTTGCAATAAACTGCTGCCGGGTCTGTTTTCGCGTTTCAACGCGAAAACGCCTCCATTCATGGCCCTGTTCATCCATCACTACGGCAGCGATTTTGCTCCCGCCGATATCCAGCCCCAAATACTTCATACCGGCCTCCTTATTCATAGCGAGGCAGGTTTCCCCGCCCCGCCGGGGGATTAGTACAGGCTGGCCTTGCCGGTTGAGCCAAACAGCTTCATTTTGTGGCGAATCACCTCGCGCGCGGCGTTAATCGGCTCCGGGTAAATCACATTCGGATCCCACCAGGTCTCTTTTGCCAGAATTTCGCGCGCTTTCTGGAAATAGGCATACTTCATATCGCTGGAAATATTGATTTTGCCGACGCCAAGCGTAACGGATTCCGCAATTTCCGCATCCGGATTAGCCGAGCCGCCGTGCAGCACCAGCGGAATCGACAGACGTCCGGCGATATCGCGCAGAATGTGCATCTGCAGCTTCGGCTGCATCCCCTTCGGATAGATACCGTGCGCGGTGCCAATCGCCACCGCCAGCGTATCCACGCCGGTGCGGGCGACGAAATCTTCCGCCTGCGCCGGGTCGGTATAGGTCACTTCTGACACGCCGCCTTCCACGGAAGTCCCGGTCTGACCGATGGTCCCCAGTTCACCTTCCACCGACACGCCTACCGCGTGCGCCAGCCGCACCACCTCGCGGGTCAGGGCCACGTTTTCTTCATAGGGCAGCAACGAGCCATCGATCATCACCGAGGTGAAGCCGCACTGGATAGCACGTAAAACATGTTCCACCGATGCGCCATGATCCAGATGCAGGGTGAAAGGCACGCGGCTGCGCTGGGTGATATCCCGCACGTAGCTAAAAAACGCGTCGCCAACAAAATCGTGCTCGCTAGGGTGAATGGAAATAATCGCCGGCGTATTTGTCGCTTCCGCCTCTTCCACCACGGCGCGGATAAAACAGCTATCCGCCACGTTAAATGCGCCGATAGCAAAACCGTGTTCACGGGTGGGTTTAAGTAATTCGTGCATTGAAACTAACATCGTTATTCTCCAGTTTCAGGGTGTAGTAAGCCTTGCCAGGGCATACGGGCGCCGGCATGGAAGGCATTACTGAAAGTTAATCAGGCTTTGTTGATAGAGCCGGATGCGCGTAAATAGGGGACGATGGCGTCAGCGCTGGCCTGCTCCATCACCGATAGCGCATCGGCCAGCTCAATGCTGCTGTCGTGGCACAGGGTGTGCAGCAGCGCCGCTTTCCCCGCTTCAAATACCGCCGCCCCAACGTTGATTTTTGCGACCCCGAATTCCGGGCAACGTTGCAGCTGCTCGAACGGCGTACCGCTCCCGCCGTGCAGCGCCAGCGGCACGGATGACGCGCGCTGTATCTGCGCCAGGCGGTCGAAATCGAGCATCGGTGTTACGCCGGGGGCGTACATACCGTGGGCGGTTCCCACGGAGACCGCCAGCAGGTCAATCCCGGTCTGTTCGATAAAGGGAGAGACGTCCTGCGGCTGGGTCATTAAATCGGCATTGCTGGCCTGGTCGTAGCGCGGCGCATCCGCCAGGTGCCCCAGTTCGCCCTCCACGCACAGCCCAACGCTGGCGGCCAGTTCAGCGACCGCTCGGGTCTGGCGGATGTTCTCCGCCAGCGCGAACGCCGAAGCATCGATCATTAACCCACTAAATCCGGCGCGGAAAGCCTGACGTATTTTTATCGGGTCTTTGCCGTGATCGAGACTTAACGTCACGGGTACGCTCGCTTCTTCCGCCAGTACCCTGACTACCGCCGCCGCCGTCGTCGCCGGAAAGTGCGACAGGTGACCCTGATACAGGTTGAGAATAATCGGCGCGCGATGTTTTTCCGCCACGCGCACCGCCGCGCGTGCGCTTTCCAGGTTCATGCAGTTAATCGCCAGCAGGGCATACCGTTCACGCCAGGCTTTGATCACCATACTTTTCATATCGGCAAACATAGGGCCTCCGTTTATTCGAGGGTAAAGGTGATTTCGTCGTCTTTGACCTTTTGGTCGTTCAGCTCATCAAACTCTTCATCGCGCTCGGTTACCGGCTTTTTCCACAGCGAGAGCATCACGCCGCAAATCACGGTGCCAATCGCCAGAGAGAGGCAGAACAGCAGGGGATGCGTAAAGAGCGGCACCACGAACATCCCACCGTGCGGCACCGGACTCTCGACGCCCCAGGTCATGATCAGGCCACCGGCCACCGCTGACGCCACCACGCAGGATCCCACGACGCGCAGCAGATCCCGGGCGGCGATGGGGATCACCCCTTCGGTGATCATGCAGATCCCCATCGGGAACGCGGCCTTCAGGGCTTCGCGTTCGGCACGGGTATATTTATGGCGGGTCAGCAGGAACGAGAGGGTGATACCGAACGGCGGGATTATCGAACCCACAAACTTCACCGCTTCCGGGCCGTAAACGCCGCTGACCAGCAGACCATCGGCAAACAGCGACATGGTTTTATTCACCGGACCGCCGAAGTCGAAGGTCGCCATGGCGCCAAGGATGGCGCCCAGCAGGAAACGCGAGCCGCCCTGCATCGACTCCAGCAGGTGGATCAGCGCGTCCTGCAGCCAGGCAATGGGCTTGCCGATCAGAGTCATCATCAGCAAACCGCTAATAATGGTGCTTAATACCGGCAGCACCATAATCGGCATCAGCCCCTGCATCGACTTCGGCAGCCGAATATAGTGCTTCAGCGCCAGTACCGTGTAGCCCACGAGGAAGCCGCCCAGCATGCCGCCAATAAAACCGGTATGAATTTGCCCGCAGACAAAACCCACGATCAAACCCGGAGCAAATCCAGGACGATCGGCAATGGAGTAAGCGATAGCGGCGCAGATCAAGGGTACAATCAGCCCCATTCCCCAGCCGCCGATTTGGTTTAACATCCACGGAATGGTGCCGGTTTTCTCGCCGACGTTCGTCCCGCCAAGGACTTGTCCCAGCGCGATACAGATCCCGGCGGCGACGATCAGCGGTATCATCCATGAAATACCGGTTAATAAATGCTTCTTAATTTCCTGTGAGACGGGAGTTTTATTCTCACTCATGGTAGATCCCTCCAGATTAAGGATCAGGCATTCGCTAAGGATTTTTCGACCTTTTCGATAAACTGAATCGGCGACTTAATCACGACTTCCGTTTTTACTCTGACAATCCGTTTATTTTTAAAACGCTCTTCGCCTTTGATTTTCACATCAATGGCAAGAATAACGACATCCGCAGCGTCAATATCTTCCGCCGCCAGTTCATTTTCAGTACCAATGGTTCCCTGGGTTTCGACTTTGACATTGTGGCCCAGCGCTTTCGCGCCTTTAATCAGTTTCTCACGTGCAATATAAGTATGAGCAATACCTGCGGTACAGGCAGCAACACAGACAATATTCATCTCGGACTCCGCTAGTTATTGTTAGTAAATATCCGACTCGGCATATTGGTTAAACAGATCAATAATCCTCTGCGGACTGGTTTCTTTGAGCAGTTGTTCAATAATGTCATCATCCGCCAGCGCGCCAGCGACCTGAGACAATAAGCGAATATGGGTGGTATTTTGATCTTCCAGACGAACGGCAAATAAAATAATGCAGCGTACCTGGCTGCCGTCCAGCGTTTCCCAAGCGATATCCTGCCGGGTGCGGCCAATGGCAAGGGTGGTATTAACAACGGCGGACGACTTTCCATGCGGGATCGCAATATGATTTTCAAACCCCGTTGAGCCTTCCGACTCACGCTGCCAGACATCCTGAATAAAGGTTTCGCGACAGCTTATCGCCCCGTCTTTTTGTAATAAGTCGGTTAACTCCTCGATGGCTTCCGCTTTATTCGTAGCGTGCATATCTAACAAAACGCGTTTGGTGTTTAAAATCCTGGTTATGTCCATATTCTTTACCTCATGGATATAAAACTTCATTATCTACAGCAGATATTGCCGCGCGATGTAATTTGTCGGTAATGATTTTCTCCGTAACCCGTCGGATATCGGCATCATTAAAAAATGCGCTAACATAGACTACCGGCAAAGCTATTTCCGGCAGATTAATCGTCGAAATAACCAGTTCAATCTGGTCCTGCGGTTGAAGGGTATGCAGGCTGCTTGCCGAAACTACGCCGACGATGGTCCAGTCAGGAAACGCTCTCAACACTCTACTTTTCAACAGATGAGATGTGCCGATTCCCGTAGAACAAACCAGTAGAACGCGCTTGCTGGCGACCTGCCTTTCCATCGCCGCCTGGAAATGAACGGTGAGATAGCCAACCTCGTCGTCGGAAACCGCGCACTCGCCCCAGCCGCTGAAAACCTGATTGACGGCCCGCTGGGTGAGCGGCCATACGTCCGTCAGCTCACCCTTGATATCCTCAAGCAGAGGGTTACGAATATAAATCCGAAAATTAAGGCGGTTAATGAGCGGCTTTATATGAATGAGCAGACCATCGTATAACGCGCGATCGGCGGTTAAATCGATATCAATCATGGTAGAAAAGACGCTAATCAGGCGACCCGTGATTTGTCTGGCCTCATCGCTTGAGTGCATATAGCGCGCCATGCTGACGTCATCACGCTCTTCCACCATAACGCCGGATGAGATGATGTACTGATAAATAAACCAGACTTCATCTTCCGGCAGCGAATGGTCAATCCGCAGTTCAATTTTACGCAGCATATTCTGGGCAACGCTAAATATCGTCTCATCAAAAATCTGCTGCCCCTGTTCACGCCGCGGTAAGGCGTTTCCACGGGTAATGCGATACATCATAATCAGGATATGGGTGAAGATATTCACATAATACGGTTCGCCTAATGACCAGCACAGCTTACGCTCCATTTCCTGTAATAATGACTGTACAAATATAACGTCATCTTCACCAAAATAATGCACCAGCGCTTTATAGCTTCCTGAGTCCAGCCGGGAATGAATAATACAGCCGGGCTCATTATGATTAATTACCCCATTAATTAACGACGCCATCGCCTGGCGGACGCTGTTTTCACTGCCTTCGATATGCGTCCCGCTCTGGCTGCGGATCAGCGTTAAGCCGAGCGGCGTAATCCATGATTCAATAATTTTCAGGTCATTAACGATAGAAGCGCTACTGATAAAATAACGCTCAGAGAGCTTATTAATTGATGTCTCCCGCGGCGTCTCACTTAACAGCTGCGAAGCAATTTTCACACGCCGGGAGTTATTCATCATGACATCGCTGTCCTCCCCCTCGTTACCGAGTAATTGGTCTAATTGCAGCAGGTCGGTGACATTATCAGCGATCAGCATCACGCCGGCACCTGAGCGTTTGTCGATCGTCATTTTCCACTCAGATAACCACTGTTCTAAAAAGCGTAAATCACGCTGAACCGTTTTTTCTGACACATTTAAATATTCGGCAATTTTCATCAGCGTAACGTATTCTCTGCGGGGCAGGAGAAATTTCAATAATCTGTTCTGTCGTGAGGTAATCATTTGCATTATTTACCCTTTTTGCATACCAGATTAATGGCTGGAGACATCGCGATACCACGCGAGCGCTACATAAATCATTGAGGATAAATATAAGTAGCTGAGGC
This sequence comes from Klebsiella sp. MBT K-1, assembly GCF_002556465.1. Taxonomy (NCBI): domain Bacteria; kingdom Pseudomonadati; phylum Pseudomonadota; class Gammaproteobacteria; order Enterobacterales; family Enterobacteriaceae; genus Klebsiella; species Klebsiella sp. MBT K-1. The sequence goes on from NZ_PDEL01000003.1 coordinate 370,623, forward strand.
GTAAACAACAATACTAAATTTTGTCCAGACATCCGGACAGAAATAAAACGAAGAGAGGGATTAAGGCATAATTATAATTCAGATCACATTTCAGGAAGAAATATACGTGATAGCGATCTCAATTCACCATATGAATATACCCGGGAATGGTAAACCGCCTTTAGCCGGATAGCATTCCCGGAGGCGGCGCTTGACGCGCCTTGTCCGGGCTACTGGCCCGCAGACGATGGGAAGCCTGTAGCCCGGCTGAGCGTAGCGCGAGCCGGGGAAAAGCGGAGGCTGCATTGCGCGTTGTTTCCCCGGAGGCGGCGCTTGACGCGCCTTGTCCGGGCTACGGGTCCGCAGATGGCTGTGAACCCGTGCTTCAGGAAGCAAAAACTTACAGCGTAATCGTCAGCGCATTACCCTGCGCGGTCACCACCACGCCCAGCTCACTGCCTGCCTGAGCGCCGCCCTGCACGCCCGCTACCTGCTGGATATTGCGCAGGCATAGCGTCCAGCCGCTGGCCTTGCCTTCGCCGCTGACGGTGATGGCGTTGCCCTGGCGTTTCGCCTTCAGCGTAAAGACCACCGACCCGTCCGCGGCCGGCACCTGGCAGACGGCTTCGCGACCATCGTCGAGGTTGAACAGCTGGAAGGCGGTACCTTCGTTCCACGCATAGTCCGGTTTCTGGTCGTTGTTGCCCAGCGCCAGCAGAGTGTTATCGCGCACGTACACCGGCAGGCTCAGCACGTCGTGATTCTGCTTATGCCAGCGGCTGCCCTGGGCTTCGTCGTTGCGCCACAGATGGGTCCAGCGGCCTTCCGGCAGCCAGAACTGCACATCGCCCGCTTCGCTAAACACCGGCGCCACCAGCACTGAATCCCCCAGCATGTACTGCCGATCCAGATAGTCGCAGGCCGGGTCGTGCGGGAACTCCAGCATCATCGAACGCAGCATCGGCGTACCGAACTCATTGGCCAGCGCCGCCTGACGGTACAGATAAGGCATCATGCGGCATTTCAGCTGCGTGAAGTGACGCACCACGTCGCAGGACTCGTCATCGTAAGCCCACGGCACGCGATAGGATTTGCTGCCGTGCAGACGGCTGTGGCTCGACAGCAGGCCGAAGGCGCACCAGCGCTTGTAAACGTGGGCGGGCGCGGTGTTTTCGAAGCCGCCGATATCGTGGCTCCAGAACCCAAAGCCGGACATGCCGATCGACAGGCCGCCGCGCAGGCTTTCCGCCATCGATTCATAGTTGGCGTAGCAGTCGCCGCCCCAGTGTACCGGGAACTGCTGCGCGCCCACCGAGGCGGAACGCGCGAACAGCACCGCTTCTTTCTCGCCGACGGTCTCTTTCAGCACGTTCCACACCAGCTCGTTATAGATGAAGGCGTAGTGGTTGTGCATTTTTTGCGGATCGGAACCATCAAACCACTGCACATCGGTCGGGATACGCTCGCCGAAGTCGGTCTTGAAGCAGTCAACGCCCATCGCCACCAGGCCTTTCAGCTTGTCGGCATACCACTGGCAGGCTTGCGGATTAGTGAAGTCATAAATCGCCAGGCCCGGCTGCCATTTATCCCACTGCCACAGCGAACCGTCCGGACGTTTCAGCAGATAGCCTTTCTCCTGCAGCTCTTTAAACACCGGCGAGCGCTGGCCAATATACGGGTTAATCCACACGCAGACCTTCAGCCCTTTCTCTTTCAGCCGTTTAATCATGCCTTCCGGGTCCGGGAAGGTCAGCGGATCCCACTCGAAATCGCACCACTGGAAGGCTTTCATCCAGAAGCAGTCGAAGTGGAACACGTGCAGCGGCAGATTACGCTCCGCCATACCGTCGATAAAGCGGTTAACCGTCGCTTCGTCGTAGTTGGTGGTAAACGAAGTGGTCAGCCACAGGCCGAAAGACCAGGCTGGCGGCAGCGCCGGACGCCCGGTAAACCGGGTATAGCGGTTCAGCACCTCTTTCGGGGTCGGGCCGTCGATCACGAAGTACTCCAGGTGCTCGCCTTCGACGCTGAACTGCACCTTAGAGACTTTCTCGGAGCCGATTTCGAAAGAAACGCGCTCAGGATGGTTAACCAGCACGCCGTAGCCGCGGTTAGTCAGATAGAACGGGATATTTTTGTACGACTGTTCGGTGCTGGTGCCGCCGTCTTCGTTCCAGGTGTCGACCGTCTGACCGTTGCGCACCAGCGCGGTAAAGCGCTCGCCGAGGCCGTAAACGGTGTCGCCGACGCCGAGATCCAGGCGCTCGAACATATAGTTGCGGTTGGTTTTCGTATCCTGCACGTAGCCGTCGTTTTTCAGCTGGCTACCGGTAATCCGCACGCCGTCGCGCAGGAAATCCAGCGACCAGAAGTCGCCTTTCGTGACGCGTGCGGTCAAATTGCCGCTCTTCAGCTCGGCAAATTCAGCGCCGTTGTGAATTTCCACCTTCACATCTTTTACAACGTTCAGCGGGTAATGCGGGCCGTTGTTCAGCGCGCCCTGGAAGTGCTCCATGCGTACGCCGATCACCCCTTCCTGCGGTGAGAAGAAGCGCACGGTAAATAGCGGAACGTCCAGTTGGGCGGCGCGTTCGCGAACTTCGCGCGACGCCACATAGACGACCATCTCGTTACCTTGTTGCTCAACCTCATAGACCTGCACGGGCTGGATCAGATTGAGCCCTGGTTGAATAAGCCAGTTTCCATCACTGATTTTCATGAATAGCTTCCTCTTAGTTTTGTAATTCTTTGCCGTTCGGCGCTGCAATGAATTCCTGCTCGTTGCGACGCGCCCCCTGAGCCAGCTCCGCCATCATTTTTTTCAGGAACGGGGTTTTCAGGGTGTAGTAGCGTTTAGCGATAACCGCGCTCAGCAGATAGCAGACCGCCGGAGCGAGGGTGAACAATGAGATGATGATGGTGATAGTGGCGCTGTTCTGGGTGTTGGCCGCGGCATCGTAACCGCCGCCCGCCAGCATCCAGCCAATCAGCGCGCCGCCCAGCGCAAGGCCCAGCTTGAGCACAAACAGGGTGCCCGCAAAGCTGATGCCGGTCAGGCGTTTACCGTTGCACCATTCGCCGTAGTCGACGGTGTCGGACATCATCACCCACTGAATCGGCGTCACCAGCTGGTGCAGCACGCCAATCACGAAGATAAAGGCGAACATGGTGATTTCGGCGTCCATCGGCACGAAGAACATCGCTACGCTCAGCACCGCCAGGATAGCGTTGGTCCACCAGAAAACGCTGACTTTGCATTTCCAGTCGGTGAGCGGCTTCGCCAGCGCCGAGCCAATCAGGTTGCCGACGCAGTAGGTGGTGAGAAAGGCGGTAAACAGGCCAGCGGATCCCATGATCCAGGAGGTGTAATACATCATCGCGCCGCCGCGAACGCACACCGCGAGGATGTTGAGGATGGTCAGCAGACCAACGACACGCCACTGATCGTTGCGCCAGATATCGCGCAGGTCTTCCCGCATCGAGGTAGAGCTCGGCGGCGCTTCGACGCGCTCTTTGGTGGTGAAGAAGCAAAACGCCAGCATCAGGAAAGCGATCACCGAGAGCACCGCGATGCCGCCCTGAAAGCCAAAGGCTTTGTCTTCGCCGCCGATAAAGTTCACCAGCGGCATCATCAGCACGGTGGAGAGCATGCCGCCCGCCGTCGCCAGCACAAAGCGCCAGGACTGCAGGGAGATGCGCTGCGTTGGGTTGTCGGTGATAACCCCGCCCAGCGCGCAGTACGGAATGTTAACGACGGTGTAGAGCAGGGTCAGCAGCGTGTAGGTGACCGCGGCGTAAATCAGCTTGCCGTTATGGCTCAGGTCCGGCGAACTGTAGGCCAGTACGCAGACGAGGCCGAACGGAATCGCGCCGAACAGGATCCACGGGCGGAATTTCCCCCAGCGGCTGCGGGTACGGTCGGCCAGCAGCCCCATGCAGGGGTCGTATATCGCATCCAGCGCGCGGGCCAGCAGGAACATGGTGCCGACATAGCCGGCAGGAATACCAAAGATATCGGTATAGAAAAACATCATATACAACATGACGTTATCAAAAATGATGTGGCTCGCGGCATCGCCCATGCCGTAGCCAATCTTCTCTTTGACGGACAAAATATGATCTTTCATCGCACACTCTTCTCTCAGCGCTACCGCGGGTTGGTACCGGTTACATGCTTTGTAAACCATCCGCGCAGTAAGATGAATTGCGATATCTCATAATCAAATTACGTTTCTTGTTTTATGTGATCCCGGTAGCCTGAAAGAGTGTTTAAAAGTGTAAGCCACGGATTTTGCAAGGAATTGTTTAAGAAGGTTCTGTAAAGTCCAGTTTTAACAGTAAAAAAGTGCGTTTGGGTATGTGGTTAATGCAGGAAAGTAGCTATAATGCGCCCCGCCTCCATGTAGCAATCGAGGCGCGGAAGATCGTCATCTCCGGTGAGGTGGCTGGACTTCAAATCCAGTTGGGGCCGCCAGCGGTCCCGGGCAGGTTCAACTCCTGTGATCTTCCGCCAAAATTTTATTTAGTCACTTCTTCAATGATTTTACTTAACTCGACTGACCATTCTTTATCTTTTACTGTTCTCGATCTTCTTAAGATTTCTTTGTGAAGGTTCAGTTGGGATTTAATTGTATTAATCCACTGTAGATCGTTTTTTTGTGTATCTAATATTTGTTCAAAAGAAAAAAGCATAGAAGAAACGAACCACCTATATTGTCCATATTCCGTTGTTCTATCTTCCGGCTTACTCATTCCGTCTGAAAAAAGGGGGTTATTAATACAGAGAGATAGATATTGCTGATAGATTCCATAAGCTGTGTTTTTTCGACCTTCATCTCTCCCTGACTTTAATTGATGATATGCAACAAAAACAGCTATAACAGCAAAAATTGCAGCAATGCATGTTGCAGCATTGGATAAAATACCTAGCCATTTTATCCAAAGAGAAGCATCTAATAATAATGACCAACCCGTTTCAAAACAATGAATTTTACTCATTTCCATCCTCTGATTTATCAATTTTATTAGCAGATCTATAATGACTATATTTAAAACCTATTGGTAATGGCTTAAACTCAGCGTTCTGATCTGTCATATCTCCATATAGCTGATAACTTCTAAGAGGGAGATAATCTATTTCAGCAATAACATAATAATCATCAATACCACCTTTTAAGCGAACCAAATCTCTTTTATAGTTTTTTCTATAGGGGCTTCGAAGTCTACTATCTCCATAAAGCCTATTATTAACTTGCACGATGAACGCATGAATATCATGAGCAGCTCCCTCAACCAAATAGCCGAATGTATTGACATCTGAATTCCATTCCAAAACAAACAAAGTATCCACTTTGCCTTGAAAATAGACGCGACTCCTAGGATTGGTCAAATCACTACAGATTAAAACACCAAAGAAAAAATCTCCGTGCCTATATATTGACGGGTTAGCCCCCACGTTAGGAATATATAACTCTTTCGAAAACTCTCTTAGCCTCTTAGTTTCATCATATGATGGATTCAATTTGGGCTGTGTTAGCATTAGATTAATTGGGTAGCCCGGCCACCGAGTCGTTAACGATATTAGAGAATCATTTCTATATCTTTTATCTCCATTTTTCCTGTAGTATTCCAACCCTGCCAAAAAAGAAATCCCTTGTAGGGCAAGTTTATTAGCAATATCAATTGCCCACTTTCGTGGAATTGAGCACTCAGGAAAAATTATATAATCTATTGTCTCCTTTGATTTCAGGACTCTATTAATTAGTGAGTTTAATTTCTCATAGCGTTTAAGGCCTCTATCTGGGGTTCCCTGTAATACCATGTTGTATGTCTCAGAGCTTGTCTCAAAACTTGTAAGCGCAACATTAATTCTTTTTTTACTATAGTATGGAATCGTATATATATTATCCTCCTCTTTTGAATTGAAAAACTTATGATGTTTAGTTATCTTGGCACCGCGTAAAGCCATAATACTGTCTTTAAAGAAATAAAAATCCTGTAAAATATTCGGATAAATTAAAACCATTTCTTGAATGCTTAACGGTCTTGTTGAAAATGCTACCGCTGGCCAATATGGTTTTTTTAGGTTAACTCGTTTTCTAAACGCTTCTATACTTGGTAAACGAAGTAATATATTAATTTTTTTCGAGTCTGGCTCCGGAATGCACTCGGCATCATATTTTTGTTCATAATACCAATAGTCCTTATATGGTCTAAAGCCCAAATCAGAAACCAACATTTTTTTGCTTAGTTTTTTGCAGTTAAAACTAATTTGAGTATTACAGCACGCCCCGAAACGTTGAAGCTCTAAAATAACAGAATCCAACTCTACCCAGCCATCAAAATATTTTACTGTAGATGCTTTCATAGCGGTTTCTACTAATAAATCAGTGAAATATCTTAAACATAGTTCCTGCTGTGTTTTCGTACTCAGCTTAGTCGTTTCCCTAATAATAGACATGGTATTACTGAGGCCCTTAATGAATTTTTGAGCCTCATTAAAATCATGATTAGCTATCATAATTAAAAAAATTTTCGAATAATAGTTTGAATATTCAAAAAAACCCTTCGGGGTTAACAAGTATCTTCCAGAAAGTTCATAAAATTCTTTTCGTACATCAGTCCATTCATCTTTGTTGAGATTTTGTGAATATTTTTCTATATCTCTTATTAACAATGAAATACCTAAACGACGAATAGAAAGAGCATCAGCCTTACGTAGGGCATCCGCAACTAAAGAAGCGTCTGAAGATGCTAATAAAGTCTTTTCAGCCATTGCATTAGAATTTTGGGGGACTGATGGCAGCATTCTATACTCACTTGACTGCTCTCTGATTTGGCTAGATATTTTATTGATTAGGTCAATTCCATATTGAGATGATAAACTAAATATCCTTTGCTTATCGGCCTTAAACTCAAGATCACTATCTTCGGCATATTGAAACCTTATTTTTAGGTTTGGAGGTGAATCTTTTTTTCTTTCAATTCTTATACATTCTACTCGTTGGGATATATAATTAACAATTTCATTTCCATTTATAAGATCTTTAGGGGTTTCAAAAACAATAAATAGATCGTCAACATATCGACCATAATAAGTCGTTGCTATGCTTTCCGAAATCTGAATATCTAACTCATAAAGTAATATATTTGAAATAACTTTTGATGCAGTTAATCCCACAGGTAAACAACCTTCAGGCCTATTCTTCACGTCAGGAGTCTCTGCATACCATGCATCAAAAGATTCAATGAGCATTTTTGTAAATGTTTTCTCATTGATATCCAGAGTAACGTGTATTGATTTAAGAAAAGCTGGTCTTAAAATAAACTTTGCGCTTACTCTATGGTAGAAACGTGTTATATCCATCGTTACTGCTGTAACGTTTTTACCTTCAGATAACATTTCCTTCATAGTTTCCAGACCTTTATTCCTCCATTTTTTGTATGGACTAAAATATGGAACAAAAAGCCCTGTAGCATTAATATTCAAAGCACGATTACTCTTTTTATTTTGTCTACCATATCTTCTTAATCTATTTCCATATGAATACTCATCAATCAAATGTTCTTCAAATTTAGTTCCAACCTTAATTATCCATAGCGCTGAGACTATCTGATATGCCACGGTAGGATTGATTATCAGCCTATACTCTGGAGTTAATTTTTTATTTTTATTTTCCTTATACCTTTGTATCCAATCTATATTTGGATCAACTGAGCGATAATGAATAGAACTATTTTTAACCCACTCATCATCATTTATTTTTTTAGGAACATAGAGATGACCTCCAATAAACTCCGTATCTAAATACCATCGCTGATCAGCAGTAGTTAATAATTCATAGAGTGTTTTAATATTATTATGCAAATCCTCCTCAAACTTAGTATATTTAATTGAGCTGGTATAGAAACCATCTAAAAAAGCCTCTTGCTTCGCCTTTCTATACGCAAGATATACATCATCGATTGTTATGTAATCGTTAGCTAAATTCACACGACATTCCCCCTTGCTTTAGTAAAAGATGAAGTAAAATTATTTTTTCATATTTTCTAGTCTATTTATCTCATTCTTACCTAGGGTTTTAAACCAATTTCCCAAACTCATCCCCGCGTCAGCCGCTGCAGCCTCAAACTGCGCTTTCAACTCAGGCGTTATTCGCATCTGAAAAGTGGGAGCTTTCCCGCATTTTGACTGATTAACATCGCGTTTGGCAGTTGACATATACGTACCCAAGAGAGCAAAGTATAACCAATCAGGTACGTACCTAAAAAAAGTCCGTCCTGAACTCTAATCGCTCTCATCAGGTACTCGCAATACCTGACAAGAGCTAACCACACCAACTATCAAGGAGTTGATTATGGCTGATTCGCATTCTACCCCAGACTTTGCCGTTTCCGGAACCGAGCGTCACCTGATTGTGGGATATCGCCCGCAAGGTCGGGACACCAGTACACCAAGTCTTACCCTTTCCGGCAAGTGGTTACGCGCAGCGGGGTTCGATACCGGAAAGCGCTTCACGGTTAAGGTAATGGATGGCTGTATTGTGCTGCTGCCGCAGAGCGATAAGGAAGAAATGCTTAAAGCGGAGCTACTGCAAATTCAGCAATCCTTTAAAAGCGTCAACAACACGCTTCATCTCGTCTGACGCCCGGACATGTTCGCCTTCTGGATAGCCGCTGCCAAATGACGCCGGGTTAATCGTCCGTTTAATGAAATTTATGCTCTTCTGACATACTATGCGGGCCAAAGCAGGTTAACCCGGAGGCTATATGGCAAATGAACACTTAACGTCGTCCCCCGTAGGCGAGTTCGTTATGTTTGCCAGCGGTGATGGGAAAGTACGTGTTGAATGCTGCTTTGAAAGCGATACACTTTGGCTCTCGCAGGCAATGATCTGCGAACTCTATGGTAAAGCGAAAGCCACCATCAGCGGGCATATAAAGCATATATTTGAAGAAGGCGAACTTGAGGAAAATTCAGTTGTTCGGTTTTACCGAACAACTGCCAGTGATGGTAAAAATTATCAGGTTCAACACTTTAGTTTGCCTCTGATACTTGCCGTTGGCTATCGCGTTCGCTCCCCTCGCGGCACTCAGTTCCGCCAGTGGACAACCCAGACGCTCCAGGAATACCTGATCAAAGGTTTTGTGATGGACGATGAGCGGTTAAAAAATCCGCCTGTTGGTTCATCGGCTGTACCCGACTATTTCGATGAGATGCTGGAGCGCATCCGAGATATTCGCGCCAGCGACGGCGCGTTTACTTGCGCGTACGAGAGGTATTTACCTACTGTGCTCGCCTTTCTGCCGGGCGGCGCCTTGCCCGGCCTACGCGATCCGGGATTATCTTTAGGCCTGTGCAATTCCCACAGGGCTGTGTTGCAAGATGCTTAGTTATACAATCCCAGCTTCTGTGATAGTTCACTCAGCTCACGCATCGCCTCCAGGCTTTTTTGTTTCCGCTGTTCCGCAGCCACCTTCTCCCGCACCAGCTCAGCCACCCTCTCCGGCTCCTCAGACGAAACCACCCGGCAATCGTCTAATGCACAATATTCCCTAAAGCGCTGGCGGAACTTCATCTCTTCTTTTTCTCTGACCAGACCAAAGCCGCGCATCAGCTGGCGCGCGACCACGATGCGCGTAGCGATATCGATATCCTCTGAAGGCAATAGCAGGATGGAATACCCGGACTGCCGCACAAGCTGCCGATTCACGGCGACAATCTCCGGGCAGACATCGGTGGCAAGAAATCCCGAGGAGAGCACCACCACTCGTTTTTCATGCGGATTCTCCGCCAGCAGGCGAGAGCATAGCGCAGCGTTATCACGCACATAGCGCTCGTATCCATTGCGCTGAATATATTGGCGAATATTTAAAAGCTGCTCGCAAAATTCGCTATCGAGATCGATAAACCGGTAGTTCATCGCCTGCGCCAGCAGCGCTCCAACCGTGCTTTTTCCCACCCCGCCGGGGCCAATCAGAAATAGCGTATTCATCTTTACTCCTCGCGTCCGTGTGAAAGCATTATGTCAGCAGAATACGCCAAATAATGCCGCGATCGCGGCCGTTTTTTTGTTCACTCCCATCTCCCCAGCCAATCATTTCCATCCAATGTTTGCGTTATTCCCTTCACCTTTAAATCCTTACACTAACGGGATAACGTGGCTTAAAAGGAGACCAATGATGACACCCGAACTCAAACACAGCTTCTCTATCACCATTGAGGTCGACAAACCGGTCATTGTCTCCCGCAGCCCGCAGAGCGGGAAACGTCAGCTGATCCCTATCCTCAGCGGAATCGTACGCGGTGAGCTCAACGGCCACGTCTTACCCGGCGGCGTCGACAGCCAGATCATCGAGCCTGACGGCATCTGCCGCCTCTCCGCGCGCTATGCATTACACGTGGAAGAAGGCACGGTATACATCGAAAACAACGGCATTCGCCGCCTACCCGAAGAGTACAAAGAACGTCTTTTCGGCGATGATATGTGCTTTTTTAGCGATATTCCGCCGGAATCTATCTATTTTCGCACCGTACCGACTTTTGAAGTGGATACGCCGGCGCTGCGCTGGCTCACCACCTCGCTGTTTATCTGTTCCGGCGGCCGCACGCAGGACGGCGTGATGCTCGATTTTTATCGCGTCCGCTGATTTTCACTTTTTCAATATAACTGTTATCGCCGTCGGGCCATGTTTCCCCCGCCTGCCGCGGTCTATCCTCAATACATTCAAACGATGAACCTTATTCAAAACCGGAGAGTGTATGAAAGCGATCGCCATTACTCGCGCAGCGACCGAAGGCAGCAATATTCCTTTTTTAACCGACATCGAGCTGCCGCAGCCGGTTGCCGAGGAGCATGACCTGCTGGTTGAAGTGAAGGCCATTTCCGTCAACCCGGTGGATACCAAAGTCCGCGCCGGGTTTAACGCCGATACCCCACGTGTGCTGGGCTGGGACGCGGTCGGCGTGGTGAAAGCCGTCGGCAGCGCGGTGACGCTGTTCGCCGCGGGAGATGAAGTGTGGTACGCCGGCGCGCTGGGTCGTCCGGGCAGCAACAGCGAATTTCAGTTAGTGGACGAACGCATCGTCGCCCGCAAACCGCGTTCGCTGGATAACGCCTCCGCCGCCGCGCTACCGCTCACCGCCATCACCGCCTGGGAGCTGCTGTTCCACCGCCTTGGCGTAGAGGAAGGCGGCAACGCGGGCGACACGCTGCTGATCGTCGGCGCGGCGGGCGGCGTCGGTTCGATACTGACCCAGCTCGCCAGCAAGCTGACCGGCATGACGGTCATTGGCACCGCCTCGCGTGCGGAAAGCCAGAAATGGGTACGGGAAGCGGGGGCGCATCATGTTATCGATCACAGCAAACCGCTCGCCGACGAGCTGGCGCGGATTGGCGTTAAAGCGGTGACCCATGTCGCCAGCCTGACCAATACCGACCAGCACTATCCGCAGCTGATCGCCGCTCTCGCACCGCAGGGCAAGCTGGCGCTTATTGACGACCCGGAAACCCTCGACGTCGTGCCGCTGAAGGCAAAAAGCATCTCCCTGCACTGGGAATTTATGTTTACCCGCTCGATGTTCGCAACGCCGGATATGATCGCCCAGCATCAGCTGCTGACCCGCGTGGCGGCGTTGATAGACGACAACACCATTAAGACCACCCTCGGCGAGCACTACGGCGCCATCACTGCCGCCAACCTGCAAAAAGCGCACGCGCAGCTGGAAACCGGGCGTTCGGTGGGCAAAATCGTGCTGGAGGGCTTTTAAGATGAGCAACGAAGCGATCTCGATTATCGCAGTGCTGAAGGCAAAGCCGGGCCAGCAAGATGCGCTGCGGCAAGCCCTGCAGGCGCTGCTGCTGCCGACGCGTCAGGAGCCGGGCAACCTCGATTATGCCCTGTTTCAGCTGCGCGACGCGCCGGATACGTTCTATATGCGCGAATCCTGGCGCAATCAGGAAGCGCTGGACGCGCATGTCGCCCTGCCGCACTTCCAGAATTTTATCGCGCAGATGAATAACCTGCTTGCCGAACCGCTGCGGCTGGATTACCTGACGCCTGTCGAGCACGGCACCGTCGCCGATATTGAGCTGATTCGCGGCGGCTAAGCTCCGCGGCGAAAGGTGCGCCGCCACTCCGCCGGGCTGACGCCAAAGCGCGCTTTAAACTGCTGGCGCCAGGTCACGGCGGAGCGATAGCCCACCTCCTCCGCCACCTGCCCGACCGGTAAATCCCCCGCCTCCAGCAGGTGCTGGCTGCGCCGCAGGCGCTCGGCGGCCAGCCAGTCGGCGATACCCATCCCGGTCGCTTTGGCGAAATGGCGGGTCAGGGTCCGGCGGCTCATCGCCGCCACCTGCGCCAGCGAGTCGAGATTATGCGGTTCGCGAATGTGCTGCTGAAGATACTCAAGCAGGCCGTTTATCCGCGCGTCGCGGGTGTTTTTCGGTACCGGCTGGGCGATAAACTGCGCCTGGCCGCCCTCACGGTGCGGTGGGACGATCATCCGCCGGGCGATCTGATTGGCGACAAGGCTGCCAAAGCGCTGGCGAATGAGATACAGGCAACAGTCGAGCGCCGCCGCGGTACCCGCCGAGGTGATCATCTCCTCATCGTCAACGTACAGCGCGTTGATATCCAGCCGCACCTGCGGAAACAGGCGCTGAAAATCCTGCTCAAACTCCCAGTGGGTCGCCGCGCGCCTGTCGTCCAGCAGCCCGGCGTAGCCGAGTACAAACGCCCCGAGGCACAGGCCGACGATCTGCGCGCCGTTATTGCGCGCGCGAACCAGGCCGTCCAGCAGCGACTGCGGAGGGCGCTGATTTACCGCCCCCCAGTAGGGCACCACCACGATATCCGCCTGCTCCAGGAGGGAAAAATCGCCGCTGGCGTTCAGCGCGAATCCATCGCGGGCGCTCAGCAGCCCGGGCCGTTCGGCGCAAATATGCAGGTTAAAGCGTTTGGTTTCCGAGACCGTATCGCCAAATAGCATACAGGGCACCGAGTAGTGGAACGGGCTAAACCCGTCCACCGCCACAATCGCCACTTCCGTGAGTTTCATCGCCCGCTCCGCTTTTAAAAGACCATACTTTCCCCATCCTGAGGGATACTGACCGCCTCGGCAATCTGATTGTCAGCCACGTACTGGCGCAGCTCATCGCGGCTGAGCAGACAGTGGTTCACCGCTTCCAGATGGCTGGCGACGATTTTGGCCTCCGGCAGGGTGAAGTGCGCCTTCAGCACATCCTCTTTGCCCATGATGATCGGCCCAAAACCGATGACGTGCGCATACCCGGCATTCAGCACCACCACGTCAGGGCGCAGCCTGAGCATGTCGGCTTCCACCTCATCGCGCCAGATAGTATCCCCTACCAGCCACAGAATTTTCTCCTGCGGATGGCGCAGCACCACGCCGCAGGCTTCGCCCAGGCGCTCGGCCATTGCCAGTACCGCATAGGTGCGGTCGCTGCCGTGCTGGCCCGAGGTGGTTTTCACCAGCGAAACGTCTGCAAACGTGCTGTCCTCAGAGAGCAGACGAATATCGCGAAAGCCCTGGCCGCGCAGCAGCTGAGCGTCGGCGTCATGCTGGACGTAAACAGGCAGGGTTTTGGGGATCGCGGCGATCGCCGCCTCGTCCCAGTGATCATCATGGGTGTGGGTGACGATAACGGCATCCACGTCAACGATCGCTTCAATGGAAAAAGGTAATTCCACCAGTGGGTTACGCAACTCGCTGCGCGCGGTACCGGCGAAGCCCGCCCAGGCGCCCTTGGCTGAAAGCATCGGGTCAATCAAAAATTTTTTACCCGCATATTCAATAAGCTGGGTAGCATTACGCACATGGGTGATTTTCATGATGTTCATTCCTCTTCGCGGTTATCTGGCGAACATCGTACGTCCCACAAGCCTGGCGCAATATGGGCGTTTGGGCAATGATCGATGAAATCGGGCCAATCTGCGACGGTTGCCATTGGCTCCCGGCTATGGTGTGCTGAACGCTCAACTTTGAGGAACAGTGGCTACGATGAAAAAGAAACTCACCTCCGCCGATATGCACGATGTCGAGGTTCTGGCAGACACCCCTTGGTTCAGCATGCGCAAGGTCGGGATTGATATGGCGCCCGGCGATCGGCGGGATTTTTACTCCATTCACTATCCTCGCCCGGCGGTAGGGATTGTGGCGATGCAGGATGACAAAGTGCTGCTGATTCGCCACTACCGTTACCTGATCGATCGGGTGGTGTGGGCGATTCCTTCCGGCGGCGTCGACGAAGGCGAAGACCCGCGCGAGGCGGCCCTGCGCGAGCTGCGGGAAGAGACCGGCTGGCAGGCGCAGCGCGCCGACGAAATTATCCGCTATAACCCCTCCTACGGCAGCAGCGACCAGCTGTTTATTACCTGGCTGGCCCACGATTTGACCTGGGTGGGAATGGATGAAGATCAGGACGAAGTGATGGAAACGGGCTGGTTTACCCTCGAAGAGATAGGCCAGCTGATCGCCCGCGGCGAGATGCCGGACGGGCTATCGCTGGTGCCGCTGCTGCATCTGATGGCGCAGCGGCGCATCGGTTTAGCGTAGCGGCTTCAGCATCCGCCAGCGGAACCACAGCTGAGCGACGAGGATCAGCAGGCCGCCGATAATTTTCTGCAGCGGTAGCTGTTCGCCGTACCACAGCGCGGCGGCAATCACCGTCAGCAGCGGTTCCAGCACCATGATAATCGCCGCGCTGGCGACCGCCGCGTACTTCTGCCCCTTCATTTGCAGGCCGAAGCGCAGGCTGGTGGCGATAACGATGCTGGCGAGCAGCCAGCCGAAAGTCGGCAGGGTAAACGGCTGGCTCCAGCTTTCAACGGCGGCGGAGATCCCAAGCCCGACGAGCCCGGTGATGCCAAGCTGTACGGTGGTCAGCGGGATCAGCGGCACCTCGCGGGCGCTTTTGCTGGTGTAGCAAAACCAGATCGACTGCACCAGCGCGGTCAGCAGAAACCAGCCCTGGCTGGGGTGAAACGCAATCGGCATATGCAGGCTGAGTAAGCCGAGACCGACAACCGCAATCGGCAGACACTCCCAGTAGGCCCGCGCCGGCCGCGCCTTCATCATCACCCAGGCGGTAAGCGGCACGAACAGCATCGACAGGCTCATAATGAACGCCCCTTCGCCCAGCGACGGGGTCGTCGATACCGAGTAGATCCACAGGCACAGGTTGAGCGCAAACCACAGGCCGCTGATAATCATGCGCGGCCAGTGCTGCCTCTCGACGCGCAGGCCGCGACAGAAAGGCAGCAGCAGCAGCGCGGCGAAGAAAAAGCGCAGGCCGAGGAAAGCGAAAACCGGCATGCCAGCAATCGCTTCACGGGAAAAAATCCATCCGCAGGCGGCGATAACCGTCGCGGCTATGAGCAGCAAATCAGCCTGGCGTTGCCGGGTCATCGCCACGTCTCCTTGTGTGAAAAATTACCAGCCGGGCACCGCGCCGCCGTTGAAGATCGTCTCCGCCGCCTTCGCCACTTCCGGCGACTGGTAGGAGTGGATAAACGCTTTCACGTTTTCCGCGTCTTTGTTGTCTTCGCGGGTCACGATGATATTCACATAGGGCGAGTTTTTATCTTCAATAAAGATACCGTCGCGCACCGGGGAAAGGCCCGTTTGCTGCAGGTAGGTGGTGCTGATGATCGCCACGTCGACCTTCGGGTCGTCGATGACGCGCGGCAGCTGCGCTCCTTCCAGCTCCATAATTTTCAGGTGATGCGGGTTGTCGGTGATATCGACCGCCGTCGGCAGCAGGCCGGTGCCCGCTTTAAGGGTAATCAGCTTCTCCTGCTGCAGCAGAAGCAGCGCGCGGCCCAGATTGGTCGGGTCGTTCGGAATGGCGATGGTCGCGCCGTCTTTCAGATCGGCGACGGATTTTATTTTGCGCGAGTAGCCCGCCATCGGGAAGACGAAGGTGTTGCCCACCGCCACCAGACGATAGTTGTGGGCTTTATTATCCTGTTCGAGGAACGGGCGATGCTGAAAGACGTTGGCGTCCAGATCGCCGGCGTTGGTGGACTCATTCGGCAGCAGCGAGCCGCTAAAGCCCACCAGCTCCACGTCGAGGCCATATTTCTCTTTGGCCACTTTCTTCGCCACTTCCGCCACATCCTGTTCCGCGCCGTTAATGACGCCGACTTTAATGTGCTTCGCATCGCTGCCCTTCTGGTCGCAGCCCGCCAGCAGCAGACCCGCCAGCACCACGGCGGCGGCTGTCCGTAAACGCAATTTCATTGTTATAACCCCGTCAGTCCATAGAAAATCGTTATTATTTTTCGTCTGAAACTATAACGACTTTAGGGCGAGGTTTTAAACGCAAAAACCGCAACCGGAAATAAAATCATCTTCCGCCTTTCTCCCGGGGGCGGCGCAATGCGCCTGCCCGGGCTACGGGTTCACCGTCGGCTGCGATCGCGTAGCCCGGACAGGTGCGCAGCGCCGCCTCCGGGGATCTCTTCAACAGTGAGGTTCATTTCGCAGAACAGGGACGCGCCTTACAGCCCCAGCTCGCTCAGCCCCGGGTGATCGTCCGGGCGACGGCCCTGGGGCCAGTGAAACAGACGCTCGCTCTCGGTGATGGGCAGATCGTTGATGCAGGCGTAGCGCGTCTGCATCAGTCCGTGCTCGTCGAATTCCCAGTTCTCGTTGCCGTAGGAGCGAAACCAGTTGCCGCTGTCGTCGTGCCACTCATAGGCAAAGCGTACCGCAATACGGTTATCGCTCCACGCCCACAGCTCCTTAATCAGCCGGTACTCCTGCTCTCTACGCCATTTGCGCTGCAGGAAGTCGATAATCTGCGTTCTGCCGTGAACAAATTCGCTGCGGTTGCGCCATTCGCTATCGACGGTATAGGCCAGCGCGACCTTAGCGGCATCGCGGCTGTTCCAGCCATCTTCTGCGGCACGGACTTTTTGCGCGGCGCTCTCGCGGGTGAACGGCGGCAGAGGCGGACGTTGTTCGGTCATCATGAATCTCCTGTTTGAATACGCTGCTGCAGGCGCTGGTTTTCCCGCTCCAGTTCGTCAATACGCTGTTGCAGCGTCTGGCTATACTCCGCCACCTGCTGAGCGGTGTAGCGGGGAGTAATATGCTGGGGGCAGTTCCAGTCAAAAGCCTGCAAATGAAAACGGTAAATACGCTCAATCCGGGCCCGATAGTTCGCCGGCGCGACCCGCGCCAGCAGCTGCGGGTCGGCATCCGCCGCCACCACCTCTACGGTGGCGTAGATTTTCAGCCTGGCACGGCGCGGGTAATCCATCAAAAACAGACAGGCCCGATCGCTGCCGCGCAGGTTGCCGGTGGTGATGTACTGTCGATTACCGGAAAAATCCGCCATCGCCAGGGTGGTGTCATCCAGCAGATGCAGAAAGCCCGCCGGGCCGCCGCGATGCTGAATATAGGGCCAGCCGGTTTGCGAAAGGGTGGCCAGATAGAAGCTGTCGCGGGTGGCAATCATCGCCTCCTCGCTGGCGCCGAAGCGCTCACCCCGGCGCTGGCGATGCGGCGACTGCCACAGCTCATCGCTGCCCATTTCATGCTGGACAGCCATCACGTCCGGCGTCATGGCGATATCAAGAAATTCTGCTGGCATAGGTCCTCCCGATGCGTTGCGGCGTAACTCATCATGGACTGTGCAGGCAGAAAAGATAATAGTGGCAATATGACAATCATCTTTCCGAAAAACGGGATAATTATGGACCGACTCAGCGCGATGGCGTTGCTGGTGAAAGTGGCCGAACTCGGCAGCATGTCGGCGGCGGCGCGGGCGTTAAATATGCCCCTGACCACCGTTAGCCGCCAGGTTGGCGAACTGGAAAATACCCTCGGCGTGCGCCTGATGATCCGCACCACCCGCAAGCTGACGCTGACCGATACCGGCGTCGATTATGTCGCCGCCGCGCGGCGCATTCTCGAAGAGGTGGAGAACGCCGAGCGCCAGGCGGCGGGCGAATATCAGGAGCCAAAAGGCGAGCTGGTTCTCTCGGCGCCGACCATGTTTGGCCGTCAGCATGTTTTACCGGTGGTGACGGATTTTCTCGCCCGCTACCCGCAGATTCGCGTCCGTTTACTGCTTAGCGACCGCAACGCCGATCTGGTGGGCGATCATATTGATTTAGCGGTACGGATCGGCGCGCTACCGGACAGCGGGATGGTGGCCACCCGGCTGGGCGAAATGCGCATCGTCACCTGCGCGCACCCGGCCCTGCTGGAAAAGCACGGCATGCCGCAACGCCCGCGCGAGCTGGCCGCGCTACCGATCGTTCGTATTGAATCGCCGATGCCTTATCGCGGCTGGCGCTTTAACGCCGAAGAGGCGGAGGACCGGCTGGTGGCGCTGCAGCCGGTGCTGTCGCTGACTACACCCGAAAGCGCCGCCGACGCCGCCCGTCTGGGGGCAGGCGTGGCGCGCCTGCTGCACTACCAGGCGATTGACGGTCTGGCCTGCGGCGAGTTGACGCTTTTCCTGCAGGCGATGGAACCAGAGCCTGCGCCGGTGCACCTGCTGTACACCTCCCGGGATCTGGCTCCGCTTAAGCTGCGTAAATTCATCGATTTCGCCGCGCCGGCTCTGCGCCAGGCGCTGTTGCGTATCGCCGCCGCCGTCTAGCGTGCGCCGGTTTTCAGCGGCGCTTCTTTCAGTAGCCAGGAGAGCGCAAACGCCACCGCCATAATGCAGGCTGCCATCAGAAACGCCGCATGGATAGCGGACCCGAAGGCGTCCAGATAATCGAGGCGGATCTCCGCCGGGAGATTCTGTACCGCCGCCGGGTTCAGCGCCCTCGGCAGCTGTGCCCCTTCCGGTAGCAGGCGCAGCAGGTTGCTTTGCAGCACGTGGGTAAATACCGCCCCGAACAGCGCCACGCCGATAGAACCGCCAATCGATCGAAACAGCGTGACCCCGGAGGTCGCCACGCCGTACATCTGCGCGGGCATCGCGTTCTGTACCGCCAGCACCAGCACCTGCATCACCAGCCCCAGGCCCGCCCCCAGCACGCCGGTAAACAGATACAGCTGCCACATCGCTGAGTGGATGGTAATGCGCGTCAGCAGCACCATGCCGACCACCCCCAGCAGGGTGCCGATAATCGGAAACACCCGATACTTACCGGTACGGCTGATAATGCGCCCGCTGATGATTGACGTCAGCAGCAGGCCGCCCATCAGCGGGATCAGCTGCAGGCCCGCCTCGGTCGGCGTCGCCTCTTTGACCACCTGTAAATAGAGCGGCAGGAAGGTCACCGAGCCGAACAGCGCCATGCCGATAACAAAGCCAATCAGGCTGCACAGCAAAAAGCTGCGGTTGCGGAACAAGGAGAGCGGAATAATCGGCTCGCTGGCCAGCCGCTCTTCATGAATAAAGCCGATAATCCCGACCAGGCCAAAAGCCAGAATGCACCACAGCTGCGGGTCGCTCCACGCGCGGACGCTGCCGCCCTCGGAGGTAAAAAGGATGATGCACAGCAGCGCCATGCTGAGGTAGATCGCTCCCAGCCAGTCGATCTGGTGCTGGCTACGCTTGTTGCTGCTGTGAAAGACCGCGCCGATCACCAACAGCGCAAACAGCCCCAGCGGCAGGTTGATATAAAAAATCCAGCGCCAGGAGGCGTGCTGTACCAGGAAACCGCCGATTAACGGTCCGATCACCGTCGCCAGACCAAAGACGCCGCCGAATAACCCCTGATAGCGGCCGCGATTCGCGGGCGGGATGACGTCAGCCACCGCCGCCATGCTGATCACCATCAGGCCGCCGCCGCCCAGCCCCTGCAGGCCGCGCATCAGCACCAGTTGGGTCATATTTTGCGCCAGCCCGCAAAGAACGGAACCGGCAAGAAACAGCACAATCGCCACCTGCAGAACGACTTTTCGCCCGAAGAGATCGCCGAATTTGCCGTACAGCGGTACCGCGATGGTCGAACTCAGGATATAGGCGGTGACCACCCACGAGAGTTTATCCAGACCGCCAAGTTCGCCGACAATGGTCGGCAGCGCGGTGGAGACGATGGTCTGATCCAGCGCCGAGAGCAGCATCACCAGCAGCAGGGCGCTGAAGAGCAGGCGGATCGAGGGCACCGCCGGTTGGCTGGCGATTTCAGATGTCATAGCATGACTCGCTTGAAATTAATTAAATGCATAATTAATATTTAGGGAAATGATGAATCTGGTCAAGGGATCGCCACAGGATGTCAGCACAAAAAGACAATGAAGCCCCGCGTCGCCCCGGTCGCCCGCGCGGGCAGAAATCCGGCCCCGCCAACCGCGAACAGCTGATGGATATTGCCCTGGCGCTGTTTGCCCGCCACGGGATCGCCCGCATTTCGCTGAACGCCATCGCCAAAGAGGCGGGGGTAACGCCCGCGATGCTGCACTACTACTTCAGCTCGCGCGAAGCGCTGGTGGAAAAGCTGATCGAGGAGCGCTTTATGCCGCTGCGCAGCGAAATCGGGCAGATTTTTGTCGCGCATGGCGACGATCCGGTCACCGCTTTTACGCTGCTAATTGAAACCCTGGCGGCCATGGCGGAGAAAAACGCGTGGTTCGCGCCGCTGTGGATGCAGGAGATCATCGGCGAGATGCCGGTGCTGCGCCAGCAGATGCACGCGCGTTTTGGCGATGAAAAGTACCATAAGATGCTGGAGACGGTGCGCCGCTGGCAGCAGCAGGGCAAGCTTAATCCGGCGCTCTCCCCAGAGCTGCTGTTTACCACGCTGATAAGCCTGGTGCTGGTACCTTTTTCCCGCACCCACACCGATCCGCGGCTGCAATCGGTGGACAAGCAGATGATTGTCAGCCATGCCCTGGCGCTGATAGGCAGCGGGATCGGCGGCTAATTCTCCCCGGCTCGCGCTGCGCTTAGCCGGGCTACAGGTTTACAACCGTCTGCGATCCGGGGGATACAATCCGGTTCACTGCCGCCTGCATTCGGGTAGCCCGGACAGGCGCACAGCGCCGCCTCCGGGAGGTCTCCTGGGGGCTGCTTTACAATACTTTCGACAAATAATGGCGCTGCATACCCACGTGCGGGAAGTCCGGCAGCGACATCTGCAGCTGATAGCCCAGCTTCTGGTAAAACGGCAGCGCCTGGAAGCTGAACGTATCCACCAGCATATGGCTGCAGCCGCGCTCCCGCGCCTGGGATTCCGCTTCATGCATCAGCTCGCTGCCGAGGCCGCTGCCGCGCGACGCTTCGCTGACCCACAGATACTCAATACACAGCCAGCTGCCTTTGCGTTTGGCAATCAATCCCCCGCGCATCTCGCCAGCAGCATCGCGTGAATAAACGCCCAGCTCGCCGAACTGGGCTGGGTCAAGAAAGCGCAGATTGAATTCCCGCAGCCCCGTCAGCAGCTCTTCTTGATCGGCGGGATTAATGTTCTCTGTTATTATTAATGTCATTGATTATCTCCATCTTTTATTTTTCATAGACCATTCACCATCCTACTTTCACAAAATATCCTTTTTTTCTCCATTATTTCCTGACTAAATTCCCTGCACTAAATTTTGTGTAAAAAATCTTCCCCTCATTCGGTTCAGACGTATAATGGAAAAAAATGAGAACGATCATTCTCAAAAACACAAACCATGGAGAACCCCATGAAAAATGCCCTGTAGCAGGCGTCATCCCTCGGTTCAGCGCCTGTAACCGCCGTCTGATACCGTATTCGCCGCACGGGGAAATGTCGGAAAAACCGCTTAATTAATAGCGGTATTCGCAGATTCATTTACTGCAAACAGGAATATTTATTTCCCCTTTGGTTATTTGTGCTTGCCCGGAGATGCATCATCGCCCGGCCTATCACCCCGCCAGTGAATTTGCGGGGCGGACGTCGTTCATCCTGAGAAAATATAATGAAATATACTTTAGCCCCCATCGCAGCAGCATTATTTCTCCTTAGCGGGTGCGATAATGCGCAAAACGCTTCCCCGCAGCAGATGACGCAGGAAGTCGGCGTCGTGACCCTGCAAGGCCAGCCTGTCCCGGTGGTGAGCAGCCTGACCGGACGCACCACCGCCTCGCTTAGCGCAGAAGTGCGCCCGCAGGTTGGCGGGATCGTGCAAAAACGCCTGTTTACCGAGGGCGATATGGTCAAAGCCGGACAGGCGCTATACCAAATCGACCCGTCAAGCTATCGCGCGACGTTTAACGAAGCCGCCGCCTCGCTGAAACAGGCCCAGGCGCTGGTCATCGCCGATTGCCAAAAAGCCCAGCGCTACGCGGTGCTGGTCAAAGATAACGGCGTCTCCCGTCAGGACGCCGATGACGCGATAGCGACCTGTAACCAGGATAAGGCCAGCGTCGAGTCGAAAAAAGCGGCGCTGGAAAGCGCGCGCATCAACCTGAACTGGACCACCGTGACCGCACCGATTGCCGGGCGCATCGGGATCTCTTCCGTCACGCCGGGCGCGCTGGTGTCCGCCGATCAGGATACCGCGCTGGCGACGATCCGCGGCCTGGATACGATGTACGTCGATCTCACCCGATCCAGCGTCGATCTGCTGCGCCTGCGTAAGCAAAGCCTGGCGAGCAACAGCGATACCCTTAACGTCACCCTGACTCTTGAAGATGGCAGCACCTACAGCGAAAAAGGTCGCCTGGCGCTGACCGAAGTGGCGGTAGATGAATCGACCGGTTCGGTCACGCTGCGCGCGGTCTTTCCCAATCCGCAGCACGTGCTGCTGCCCGGTATGTTCGTTCGCGCCCGCATAGACGAAGGCATCATGAACGATGCGATCCTCGCCCCGCAGCAGGGCATCACTCGCGATGCCAAAGGCGATGCCACCGCGCTGGTGGTTGACGCTAATAACAAGGTTGAACAGCGCAGCGTGGAAACTGGCGAAACCTACGGCGACAAATGGCTGATCGTCAACGGCCTGAAGAGCGGCGACAGGTTGATTGTTGAAGGAACCGGCAAAGTGGCGCCGGGACAGCAGGTCAAAGCCGCCGAAGTCAAAAATGACGGAGGCAACGCCTGATGTTTTCCCGCTTCTTTGTGCGACGCCCGGTCTTCGCCTGGGTTATCGCCATTCTGATTATGCTCGCCGGGATTCTGGCTATCCGCACCCTGCCGGTCGCCCAGTATCCTGACGTCGCCCCGCCGGCGATAAAAATCTCCGCCACCTACACAGGGGCCTCCGCGGAAACCCTGGAAAACAGCGTCACCCAGGTTATCGAGCAGCAGCTCACCGGACTGGACAACCTGCTCTACTTTACGTCCACCAGCAGCTCCGACGGCTCGGTCAGCATTACCGTCACCTTTGAGCAGGGTACCGACCCGGATACCGCCCAGGTTCAGGTGCAGAACAAAGTGCAGCAGGCGGAGTCGCGCCTGCCGAGCGAAGTTCAGCAGTCCGGCGTGACGGTGGAGAAATCGCAGAGCAGCTTCCTGCTGATCCTCGCGGTGTATGACAAAAACAACAAAGCCACCAGCTCCGATATCTCCGACTGGCTGGTCAGCAATATGCAGGACCCAATGGCGCGTATTGAGGGCGTCGGCAGCCTGCAGGTGTTCGGCGCGGAGTACGCCATGCGCATCTGGATGGACCCGACCAAACTGGCCTCCTATTCGCTGATGCCATCCGATGTACAATCGGCGATTGAAGCGCAGAACGTGCAGGTGTCCGCCGGTAAAATCGGCGCCCTGCCCGCCACCAACGCACAGCAGCTGACCGCCACCGTCCGTGCCCAGTCGCGGCTGCAAACCGTCGCCCAGTTCAAAGAGATTATCGTCAAGAGCAAGAGCGACGGGTCGGTGGTGCGCCTGAGCGACGTCGCCCGCGTGGAGATGGGCAGCGAAGATTACACCGCCTCCGCCAATCTCAACGGCCACCCGGCTGCGGGGATCGCGGTGATGATGGCGCCGGGCGCTAACGCCCTGAATACCGCGACGCTGGTGAAAAACAAGATTGCCGAGTTCCAGCGCCAGATGCCACAGGGCTACGATATCGCCTACCCGAAAGACAGCACCGAGTTCATCAAAATCTCGGTGGAGGATGTGATTCAGACGCTATTCGAGGCGATTATCCTCGTGGTCTGCGTGATGTATCTGTTCCTGCAAAATTTCCGCGCCACGCTGATCCCGGCGGTGGCGGTTCCGGTCGTGCTGCTGGGCACCTTCGGCGTGCTGGCGCTGTTTGGCTACTCCATCAACACCCTGACGCTGTTTGCGATGGTGCTGGCGATAGGCTTGCTGGTGGATGACGCCATCGTGGTAGTGGAAAACGTCGAGCGTATCATGCGCGACGAGGGGCTGCCCGCCCGCGAAGCCACCGAAAAATCGATGGGCGAAATCTCCGGCGCGCTGATCGCCATTGCCCTGGTGCTCTCGGCGGTGTTCCTGCCGATGGCTTTCTTCGGCGGCTCAACCGGAGTGATTTATCGCCAGTTCTCGGTGACCATTATCTCGGCGATGATGCTCTCCGTAGTGGTCGCCTTAACCTTAACCCCGGCGCTGTGCGGCGCGCTGCTAAGCCATTCGAAACCGCATACCAAAGGCTTCTTCGGCGCCTTTAACCGCCTGTGGGGACGCACCGAGCAGGGCTATCAGCATCGTGTGGTCGGCGGCCTGCGCCGCTCGGCGATGATGATGGGCGCTTTTGTCCTGATTTGCGGCGGCATGGCGCTGGCGATGTGGAAACTGCCGGGCAGCTTCCTGCCGACGGAGGATCAGGGCGAAATCATGGTCCAGTATACGCTGCCCGCCGGGGCGACGGCGGTACGTACCGCCGAGGTTCGCCGCCAGGTCACCGACTGGTTCCTGACGAAAGAGAAAGCCAATACCGACGTGATCTTTACCGTCGACGGCTTTAGCTTTAGCGGCAGCGGACAAAACGCCGGGATGGCCTTCGTGTCGCTGAAAAACTGGTCCGAACGTAAAGGCGAAGAAAATACCGCTCAGGCCATCGCCCTGCGCGCCACCAAAGAGCTCGGCAGCATTCGCGACGCCACCCTGTTCGCCATGACCCCGCCGTCGGTTGATGGTCTGGGGCAGAGCAATGGCTTCACCTTCGAACTGATGGCCAGCGGCGGCACCGATCGCGATAGCCTGATGAAAATGCGCAGCCAGCTGCTGGCGGCGGCGAATCAAAGTACCGAGCTGCAGTCCGTACGCGCCAACGATCTGCCGCAAATGCCGCAGCTGCAGGTGGATATTGATAACAACAAAGCCGTGTCGCTCGGGCTGTCGTTAAGCGATGTCACCGATACCCTCTCCAGCGCCTGGGGCGGTACCTACGTTAACGACTTTATCGATCGCGGTCGCGTGAAGAAGGTCTATATCCAGGGCGAAAGCGACGCCCGCGCCGTGCCGTCCGACCTCGGTAAATGGTTCGTGCGCGGCAGCGACGACAGCATGACGCCGTTCTCCGCCTTCGCTACCACCCGCTGGCAATACGGCCCGGAAAGCCTGGTGCGCTACAACGGCTCCGCCGCCTTTGAAATCCAGGGCGAAAACGCCAGCGGCTTCAGCTCCGGCGCGGCAATGGACAAGATGGAAGCCCTGGCCAATGACCTGCCGGCCGGCACCACCTGGGCGTGGAGCGGCATGTCGCTGCAGGAAAAACTCGCCAGCGGCCAGGCGATGAGCCTCTACGCCATCTCGATTCTGGTGGTCTTCCTGTGCCTCGCGGCGCTGTATGAGAGCTGGTCGGTGCCGTTCTCGGTGATCATGGTGATCCCGCTTGGGCTGCTCGGCGCGGCGCTGGCGGCCTGGATGCGCGGTCTGAGCAATGACGTTTACTTCCAGGTAGCGCTATTAACCACCATCGGCCTGTCGTCGAAGAACGCCATCCTGATCGTCGAATTCGCCGAATCGGCGGTGGAAGAGGGCTATTCCCTGTCGCGTGCCGCCATGCGCGCTGCGCAGACCCGCCTACGCCCTATTGTGATGACCTCGCTGGCGTTTATTGCCGGGGTGCTGCCGCTGGCGATCGCCACCGGAGCCGGGGCCAACAGCCGCGTGGCGATCGGTACCGGGATTATCGGCGGAACCCTGACCGCGACGCTGCTGGCGGTGTTCTTCGTGCCGCTGTTCTTTGTGCTGGTGAAACGCTTCTTCACCCGCAATCGTTCTTCTCAGGAGTAAGTTATGTTTCGTTTTACCTTAGTTTTTGTTGCGCTCCTGACGGCGGGCTGCGTCTCTCTCGACCCGAACTATGAGCGTCCGGCCGCGCCGGTCCCGGCGACCCTGCCGGGCAGCCACGGCGAGGCAACCGCGGTGGTCAGCGACTGGCAGCAGGTGGTGAATGACGCCCGCCTCAAAAAAGTGGTGAGTATCGCGTTGACCAGCAACCGCGACGTGCAGAAAGCGCTGGCCGATATCGAAGCCGCGCGCGCCCAGTTTGGTGAAACCCGCGCGTCGCTGTTTCCGACCCTCGACGCCGAGCTGAGCCATACCCGCAGTAAAACGGTGGCCAGCGGCCTGTCGTCGTCAGCGGAAGCCGACGGCGCGGTCTCCAGCTTCGAACTGGATCTGTTTGGCAAGAACCAAAGCCTGACGCGCGCCGCGCGGGAAACCTGGCTTGCCAGCGAATTCACCGCCCAGAATACGCGTCTGACGATGATCGCCGATCTGACCACCGCGTGGATAACCCTCGCCGCGGATAACAGCAATCTGGCGCTGGCGCAGGAAACCATGGCCAGCGCCGAGAACTCGCGCCGCATCGTCACCCGCCAGATGGAAGTCGGCACCGCCTCGGCTGGCGACCTGAGCGATGCCGAAAGCGTGTACCAGCAGGCGCGCGCCAGCGTCGCCAGCTACCGCACGCTGGTGGCGCAGGATAAAAACGCGCTCAACCTGCTGGCCGGGGAAACCGTGCCAGATAGCCTGCTGCCCGGCACGCTGGAAAGCCTTGGCGATCGCAGTATCACCCTGGTGCCGGCGGGCGTCTCTTCATCGGTACTGCTGCGCCGCCCGGATATCCAGGAAGCGGAGCATAACCTGAAGAGCGCTAACGCCGATATCGGCGCGGCGCGGGCCAACTTCTTCCCGTCCATCTCGCTGACCGCCAGCGCCGGGGTCGGCAGCGACTCGCTCTCGTCGCTGTTCAGCCACGGCATGCAGGTATGGTCATTCGCGCCGTCCATCAGCCTGCCGCTGTTTACCGGCGGCAGCAACCTGGCGCAGCTGCGCTACGCTGAAGCGGAGAAAAAGGGGCTGATCGCCACCTATGAGAAGACGATTCAGAGCGCTTTCAAAGATGTCGCCGACGCGCTGGCGCGGCGGGAAACGCTCAGCGAACAGCTGGACGCGCAGAATAAATACGTCGCGGCGGAGCAGAAATCGCTGAATATCGCGCTGAAGAGCTATCAGGCCGGGGTCGGAGATTATCTGTCGGTGCTGACCGCCCAGCGAACGCTGTGGTCGGCGCAGGCCACGCTGATCTCCCTCCAGCAAACGGACCTGGAAAACCGCATCACCCTCTGGCAGTCGCTGGGAGGCGGCGCCAGCTAACACCTTTACCGGGCGACAGCGCCCGGTTTGATGACAAGGAGCCCGCTTGTATGCCCCGAATCTCCCTTTCCTGGGTTGTGGTTCTCGGTTTGCTCAGCGCCATTGGGCCGCTGTGTACCGACTTCTATCTGCCCGCGCTGCCGGAAATTACCCAGCAGCTTAGCGCTACCGGCACGCAGACCCAGCTCTCGCTGACCGCGGCGCTGATCGGCCTCGGCCTTGGGCAGCTGTTTTTCGGCCCGCTGAGCGACCGCATTGGTCGTAAAAAGCCGCTGGCGCTCTCCCTGCTGCTGTTTATTTTCTCCTCAGCGATGTGCGCGATAACCTACGATATCCATATGCTGATCGCCTGGCGCTTTCTGCAGGGCTTCGCCGGCGCGGGCGGCTCGGTGCTGTCGCGATCCATCGCCCGCGACCGCTATCAGGGCACCCTGCTGACCCAGTTTTTCGCCCTGCTGATGACCGTAAACGGCATCGCGCCGGTGCTTTCGCCGGTACTTGGCGGCTGGATCATCACCGCCTTCGACTGGCGTATTCTGTTCTGGGCGATGGCGGCGATTGGCGTGGTGTTACTGCTGCTCAGCCTGACGGTGCTGCAAGAAACGCTGCCGGAAAAAAGCGCCGCATCGGTTGCGCAGCGGCAGGATGAGACGCCGGTGCTGAAAAATCACCGCTTTATGCGCTACTGCCTGATTCAGGCCTTTATGATGGCCGGGCTGTTCTCCTATATCGGCTCATCTTCGTTTGTTATTCAGAGCGAATATGCCATGAGCGCGATGCAGTTCAGCCTGCTGTTCGGCCTGAACGGTATTGGGCTGATTATCGCGGCGCTGATCTTTTCCCGCCTGGCGCGCCGCTTCAGCGCCGAATCTCTGCTGCGCGGCGGTCAATTGCTGGCGGTGGCGTTTGCCGCCATCACCCTGCTCTTCGCCTGGCTACCGCAGCCGACGCTGGCGCTGGTCGGCCTGTTTTTTACCGTTTCCATGATGAGCGGCATCAGTACCGTTGCCGGCTCGGAAGCGATGAACGCCATTCACGCCCGCCAGTCCGGCACCGCTTCCGCCCTGATGGGCACGCTGATGTTTGTGTTCGGCGGGATTGCCGCGCCGCTGGCCGGACTCGGCGGCGAAACGATGCTCAAAATGAGCCTGGCGATGACCCTTTGCTATCTGGCCGCGCTGCTGATTGGCCTGAAAAAACCACGTTCCGTCGCATAACCTCCCCTGGCGGTAATAAAATATTCCAATTTTATTACCGCCATATTTCCCGCCAACGCTGAAATCTCCTATTATCTCTTCAACACCAATCGTGATAGCCTTCACATGAAAGGAATAATTAATTCCTTATACTGCCCGCCACTGTGAATAAAGAGGTTCTTATGAGTATCGACCTGAGCAAACTGCTGACCGAGCGCCGCAACGCCAATAGCGCCAACATTGATACCCTCTCCACCGAAGAGATGCTGACGGTGATTAACCAGGAAGACCAGCAGGTGGCTCACGCCATCACCCCCTATCTGGCGCAAATTGCCCAGGTCGTGGATAAGGTCGCAGCGGCGCTGCAGGCGGGCGGGCGACTGATTTATATCGGCGCGGGGACCTCCGGTCGTCTGGGGATCCTTGACGCCAGCGAGTGTCCGCCGACCTTCGGCACTCGCCCCGAACAGGTGGTGGGCATCATCGCGGGCGGCCATAAAGCGATTCTGAGCGCCGTAGAGAACGTTGAAGACAACAAAGCGCAAGGGGCGATGGATCTGCAGAATATTAATTTTAGCAGCCGCGATGTGCTGGTCGGGCTCGCGGCCAGCGGACGCACGCCGTACGTCATCGGCGCCATGGAGTATGCCTACAGCCAGAACGCTTTCGTCGCCATCGTCAGCTGCAACCCGCACGGGGAAATGGCCCAGCTGGCGGACGTCGCCATTACGCCGGTGGTCGGCCCGGAAGTCGTTACCGGCTCAACGCGGCTCAAGGCAGGCACCGCGCAGAAGCTGGTGCTGAATATGATCTCCACCGGGGCGATGATCCGCATTGGCAAGGTCTACAGCAACCTGATGGTGGATGTGGAAGCGACCAACGCCAAGCTTATCGAGCGCCAGGTGTCCATCGTCATGGAAGCGACCGAATGCGATCGCGCAACCGCCCAGAGCGCGCTGGAGGCCTGCGGTCGCCACTGCAAAACGGCGATTGTGATGGTGCTGGCTGATTTAAGCGCCCCGGATGCCCAGGCGCTGTTGGCAAAAAATAACGGCTATATCCGCAAGGCGCTGAGCCACTCCTGACCGCTGACCAACAGGTAATCTGCAATGGCAAAAATAAATAAAGAGATGATAGCGCGGATCCTTCAACACGTTGGCGGCGCCGGTAACGTCGCGCAGGCGGGCAACTGTATGACCCGGCTGCGCCTGACTCTGCGCGATGAATCACGGGCCGATAGCGCCGCCATCCGTCAGATTGAGGGCGTGATGGGGGTTATCGTCAGCGATGAGCAGTTCCAGGTCGTGCTTGGCCCCGGCAAGGCGCAAACCGCGGCGGAAATGATGAATGCGTTACTGGAAGACGCTCCGGCGGAGACGCCGTCGCTGGCCGATGTCGCCGCCGAGAAGAAGCAGGCGCTGAAGAGCAAGCAAACCAGCGGCATCCAAAAATTCCTCGCTAAATTCGCCACCATTTTCACCCCGCTGATCCCCGGTTTTATCGCCGTCGGCCTGCTGTTAGGATTCGCGACCCTGGCGGAGCAGATATTTGTCCTCGAAAACGCGCATCCGAACGCGACGATGGTGGCGCTGATCGGCTACATGAAGGTATTCAGCAAGGGGATGTTTACCTTCCTGAGCATCCTGATCGGCTATAACGCCCAGAAAGCCTTCGGCGGCTCCGGGGTCAACGGGGCCATCATCGCTGCGCTGTTTGTCCTCGGCTACAACCCGGAGGCCACCAGCGGCTTCTATTCCGGGATTTCGACCTTCTTCGGCCACGGTATCGACCCACGCGGCAATATTATCGGCGTGCTTATCGCCTCGATTATCGGCGCGTGGGTGGAAAGACAGGTGCGCCGCATCATGCCTGCCAACCTCGATATGATCCTCACCTCGGCGGTGACGCTGCTGATCATGGGCGCAATCACTTTTACCGTCATTATGCCGATCGGCGGCTGGCTGTTTACCGGAATGTCATGGCTATTCCTGCACCTTAACGGCAACCCGTTCGGCTCTGCGGTGCTGGCTGGCCTGTTCCTGCTGGCGGTGATGTTCGGCGTCCATCAGGGCTTCGTGCCGGTCTATTTCGCGCTGGTGGATGCGCAGGGGTTTAACTCGCTGTTCCCGATTCTGGCGATGGCCGGGGCCGGACAGGTCGGCGCGGCGCTGGCGCTTTTCTGGCGGGCGAAGCACGGCTCTCTGCTGCGTACGCAAATTAAAGGGGCGATTATTCCCGGCTTCCTCGGCATCGGCGAACCGCTGATTTATGGCGTGACGCTGCCGCGCATGAAGCCGTTTATCACCGCCTGCCTCGGCGGCGCCTGCGGCGGTTTCTTCCTCGGGCTTGTCGCCTGGATGGGGCTACCGGTCGGCCTGAATACGGTATTTGGCCCGTCCGGGCTAGTGGCGCTGCCGCTGATGACCTCCAACAGCGGGATCTACGCCGGAATGGCGGTGTATGCCGCCGGGCTGGCGGTCTCTTATCTGTGCGGCTTCGCCCTGACCTGGCTGTTCGGCAGTAAAAACGTTGATTTGAGCTAGAGCGCGCATCTGACGCACGGCGGTGAACGTGAGTTTATCCGCCGCATGGCGGGAGGTACTGACGCCCCATGCTGAATATTTTTTGCGCGTGGCGTTGCGTTTCTGTCGGCCCGGTCAGGCGCCAACCGCCACCGGGCAACGTCGGCCAGGGTACATCTGATAAAGGATCCGGCTACCATTTCCTGCCCCGCTTCCCGCGCGTGCTCATGCTATGATGCTGCTTTCGCACTATTTTCACCTGAGGGAAAGATGGGCTCCAGCAAAAAAGGGATGCTGAACGTACTGATCGCCGCTGTGCTGTGGGGCAGTTCCGGCGTCTGCGCGCAATATATTATGCAGCAAAGCCAGATGTCATCGCCGTTTCTGACCATGACGCGCCTGTTGTTCGCCGGCCTGATCCTTCTGATGCTCTCGTTCTTTCACGGCGATAAGATTTTCCGCGTCCTGCTAAACCGCAAAGACGCCGTCAGTCTGCTGATCTTTTCGCTGTTCGGCGCGCTCACCGTGCAATACACCTTCCTGATGACTATCGAGCAATCCAACGCCGCCACCGCGACGGTGCTGCAGTTCCTGTCGCCGACGATTATCGTCGCCTGGTTTGCCATCGCCCGCAAAACGCGCCCCAGCCCGCTGGTGCTCGCGGCCATCGCCACCTCTCTGGCGGGCACTTTCCTGCTGGTCACCCACGGTAACCCGACGACGCTGTCGATTTCCCCCACGGCGCTGTTCTGGGGGATTGCTTCGGCGTTTGCCGCTGCGTTTTATACGACGTACCCGTCGACGCTTATCGCCCGCTACGGCACGCTGCCGATTGTCGGCTGGAGCATGCTGCTCGGCGGCGCGATGCTGCTGCCGTTCTACGCCGGACAGGGCAACCATTTTGTGGTGACCGGCGGCCTGCTGCTGGCCTTTTTCTACCTGGTGGTAATCGGCACCTCGCTGACCTTTAGCCTCTACCTGAACGGCGCGCAGAAGATTGGCGGCGCGAAGGCGGGGATCCTCAGCTGCGCGGAGCCGTTGAGTAGCGCTCTGCTCTCTCTGCTGCTGCTCGGCATCACCTTTACCCTCCCGGACTGGCTGGGCACGCTGCTGATCCTCTCGTCGGTGGTGCTGATCGCCCTGGATTCGCGGCGGCGGGTTAAAACGGCCTGACGATTATCGGGCAGGAGATGCTGCGACCTGCGTTTGCAGCATCTTCAGGTCGTCATCCGACAGCTCACAAACCACCTGCACCAGCTCGCGCTCAAATCCCTGTTCCAGACATGAACGAGCAATACGCAACGCCTCTTCTCGTTTCCCTTCCTGAAATCCTTCATAAAACCCCAGGTAAAATTCCAACAGGTATTCCAGTAAATACTCTTGTTGTAACTCCTGTGGTATCTCTTCCAGCGGTAGCCTCTCTACAATCGTCATTAATTTTCCCCCATCTTGAGGGATGCATCCTGGAATGCATTCAGATCGTCATCCGAGAGCCCAATAGTCATCCGTACCAGCTCGCGCTCAAACCCCTGCTCCAGAAGTGAACGGGCAATACGCAACGCTTCTTCTTCTCTACCCTCTTGTTTACCTTCTAACTTGCCCTCCAACTTGCCTTCTTGTCTCCCTTCCTGCCGTAGCCTTTCCGCAATCGTCATGAGTACCTCCTTATGTTGAGGAACGCGCCGCTCGACCTCGTGAAGAAATTCACCAAAATGAGGCGCATCGCCGCACTGCAGCATGTAATTAAACAGCGCTTTCAACTGGCTGTCATTAGCGCAACCTTTAACCAACAGCTCGGCTAATCGCTCCACCAGGCCAAGTAAATCGCGCTGGCGGATATGCTTTTGAATCAGCTCCAGCAACGCCACGCGCCGGTGCTGCATAATGTCGTCATCCGGCACCACCGTAATATCCACCAGCGGGAAAGCGGCGGCATAGATCCGCCGCGCGGCCTCCGTATCGGCAAACTCTTCCAGCCAGCACAGCGAGAAAGGATAGGGGCTTTTCGCACCGTGATAGAACAGCATCGGCACCACCAGCGGCAGCGTTTTGTGCCCGGCGTCCAGATGACGCTGCATCGCCGCCAGCGCGTAGCGCATCAGCCTGAATGCCATGTGCGCATCCGGCGTGCTCTGATGTTCAATCACCACGTAGATATAGCCGTCACCGTCGCTGGTTTTCAGCGACCACAGTACGTCGGAGTAGCTGGCGCGCAAATCGGCCTCAATGAAGCTGCCGGACTCCAGCTTAAGCGTTTGCAGGTCGCACAGCTGGCGCAGCGAAGCGGGAAGATGAATCTCGATAAAATCCCTTGCGCACTCGGGATGCGATAAAAACTGTTTAAAAACCGCATCGTGCGGCGTCGAGGTCGTTCCTTTTTTCGTCATGGTCCGCCATCCCTGAAACGCGATAGCTGGAATATATCCATCACCGCGACGCCGGGCATCTGCGCATCAACGGCTTTGCTTGCCGCTACGGAAGATAAATTTCAGCGACTGAAACAGATACATTCCTGCGGAAAGCAACACGCAAAATGTTGATTCAGGAATGCGTCTATAGTTAGAGGAACGCTTTAATAAAAATAAGGATATCCGTGATGAAGAGAATGAAAATTGCGCTTTCGCTGGCCGTCTGTCTGGTGCTCTCCAGCGTGGCGACAGCCGCACCGCTCTCCGGGCTGAAGTTTGAACAGCAAAAGCAGCAGATAGTGAAGGATGTGAGGAAAAACTGCCCTAACAGCAGCGCGCTGGACGATACGCAGTTTGCTAACCGCGTACTGGAATCAGCGGAAAATAAGACTGCCGTACAAAGCGCGACGCGGGCGCTGGATAAAAACAACAGCGCCGCTTACCAGAAGGCCATTAGCGCCATAGCTTGCCCCATGCCCTAGCGCCGGTTGCAGGGTCGCCATCAACGGTTCGGAATGATCAAATCCCCGCGCAGCGGGCTGCTGCCGAGTATTTGCGTCTTCTCGGTCAGCCAGTTGACGATCTGGCTGGCCATCGCGTCCATTGAATATTCTATCGCCGGAATGGTCGGAATACCGGGCAGCTGTAACGAGCCCGCAAGGCTGAACACCATAACTTTTTCCGGCACCGCGCGATTAAACGCCTGAAGCTGCGGCACCACCAGCTGCGCCTGCTGCTCGTTGGCCACCAATAACGCATTAAAATTCAGGGTGGTTGTGTTGTTTACCAGCTCCTGCACCGCCACGGACGGCGAATGGCTGTCGAGAAAAACCAGGTTGCGATTGAACGGCAGAAAATTCTTTTCCAGCGCGTGCTTATAGCCCAGCAAAACCTGGTCAGCAAAGCCGCTGGCCTGGGGATGGATCAGCGCAATCTGGCGCCGCCCCTGGCTTATCAGATAGTTGCAGGCCGTTTCCGCCGCGAAGGCATGGTCAAACTGAATGCTATTCGTTCCGTCGCTTTCCAGGCAGTCAATCAGTACTACGTCGGGCCGGTCGATATTGAGCGGAAACCGTGCGCCGATGATTAATACATTATCGCAAAGGCCGCAGGTCAACTCATCCAGCGAATGCAGCACTCTGCTGCGGCTGTTGGCAAAACGCAGCAGCAGATGCTTCTGGTGCTGGCTAAGCTGTTTCTCCAGCGCGTAGAGATAGCTGGTGGTTTGATTAATGTTGTCCTGGGCGCAAATGACGCCGATGCAGCCGGTAGTCTGACTCAGCAAAGATTGCGCTATCATATTCGGCCGGTAGTTAAGCTCTTCCGCCGCCTGCAGTACCGCCTGTCGGCTGGCTTCCTTTACGCCGCGCGAACCGCTCAACACCCGAGAGACTGTGGCTTTCGACACCCCAGCTAACCGTGATACATCGTTGATTGTAGACATTATTTTCCCCTGACAGGGTCAATCCGATCCCTGTAAATCCTTAAACCTGAATCGCTTCAATAATAACCAGCGGCAGTATATCCGTTTCCCTTTTTATTTGGAAACCGATTTTCCATTTCATGGAAAATCGCAGCAAAAACCAGGAAAATTTGTGAGCCAAATCTAATTAACAACCCCTTTGACTGACAGATCTTGATGGTTATCACAGTTCTGTTTTTTATAAATGGAAACCGGTTTCCGTCTGATATCAAATCATCCACGCAATAACTTTTTACATTTTGAGGACGAACGTCGATGTACAAGATTATGCTGTGCTGCTCTGCCGGAATGTCCACCAGCCTGCTGGTCAGAAAGATGGTTGATGCCGCGAAGGAACGTAATCTGCCGGTGCAGATTGACGCCTATGGAGTTTCCGAATTTGACATGCAGTTTCCGCAATACCAGGTGGTGCTTCTTGGGCCACAGGTGAAATACATGCTGAAAAACTTAGCTGAGAAAGCCGCTCCCCTGAATATTCCGGTCCAGCCGATTAACACCATGGATTACGGAATGCAGCGGGGAGATAACGTCCTGGATTATGCCCTGTCGCTGATTGCAGCGCATTAAGAGGTGTGCAAATGAGTTCTCTGTATCAGTCCATGATTGCCGTGATCGAGCAATCAATTACCCCGCTGGCAGGACGCCTTGGGCAGCAGAAATACGTTATCGCGATTCGCGATGGCTTCACTGCCGCATTGCCGTTTATGATCATCGGCTCATTCATGCTGGTATTTATCTTTCCACCTTTCTCCCCGGATACCACGAATGGTTTCGCCCGCGGCTGGCTGGATTTCTCCCAGCAGTACCGTGAACAGCTGATGCTGCCGTTTAACCTCAGCATGGGCGTAATGACGTTTTTTATTTCGGTGGGAATCGGCGCCAGCCTGGGACGTCAGTTCCAACTCGACCCGGTGATGTCCGGTCTGCTGGCGTTCATGGCCTTCTTACTGGTTGCCGCGCCGTACGCCGATGGCAAAATCTCCACCCAGTACCTCTCCGGTCAGGGCATTTTTACCGCCTTGATCACCGCCATCTACTCCACCCGCGTTTACGCCTGGTTAAAGCAGAACAATATTACGATTCGCCT
Organism: Klebsiella sp. MBT K-1; assembly: GCF_002556465.1. NCBI lineage: Bacteria > Pseudomonadati > Pseudomonadota > Gammaproteobacteria > Enterobacterales > Enterobacteriaceae > Klebsiella > Klebsiella sp. MBT K-1. The sequence continues at coordinate 406,775 of NZ_PDEL01000003.1, forward strand.
GCCAAAAGAGGTGCCGACCGGCGTTGCCCGCTCGTTTGAAATTCTTATCCCGGTACTGGTGGTGATCGCGACCCTGCATCCGCTGAATCTGTTTATCGAAGCGCAGACCGGTATGATCCTGCCGCAGGCGATTATGCACCTGCTGGAGCCCCTGGTTTCCGCCTCTGACTCCCTGCCGGCGATTCTGCTTTCCGTCCTGATGTGCCAGATTTTCTGGTTCGCCGGGATCCACGGTTCGCTGATCGTGACCGGCATTATGAACCCCTTCTGGATGGCCAACCTGTCGGCAAACCAGGCCGCGCTGGCGGCCGGTGCGGCACTGCCGCATGTCTATCTGCAAGGTTTCTGGGATCACTATCTGCTGATAGGCGGCGTCGGTTCCACGCTTCCGCTGGCGTTCCTGCTGCTGCGTAGCCGCGTAACCCATCTGCGTACCATCGGTAAAATGGGCATTGTGCCAAGCTTCTTTAATATCAACGAACCGATCCTGTTCGGCGCGCCGATTATCATGAACCCGATGATGTTTATCCCGTTCGTCTTTGTCCCGATGATCAACGCCGTTCTGGCTTATGGCGCGACGCGTCTCGGCTGGCTCAGCCAGGTGGTTTCGCTGACGCCGTGGACAACGCCGGCGCCTATCGGCGCATCGTGGGCCGCAAACTGGACGTTAAGCCCGGTGGTCATGTGCCTGATTTGTATGGTGATGTCGGCGCTAATCTATCTGCCATTCCTGCGCGCCTATGAACGTTCCTTAATGAAAACTGAAGTTGAAAAAGCAAAAGCCGCGGTTCCGGTTGCCGAAACGGTCAGCCAATAATGAAGCAATATATTTAATATTATCTTTTAGATGACGGCATAAATAATGCGGAAAAGGGATTTTGCTGCATTATTTAAATAATAAAGTTAATGACCTCAGGATCTATCATGATTGAATTAGAAGATGCGGTAATGGAAATTATCGTTAACGCGGGACAGTCACGCTCATTGTGTTTTGAAGCACTCCATTGCGCCCGTAACGGTAATATAGATGAAGCGCGCTTACTACTGAATGAAGCCGATGGTTACGCCCGTCGGGCGCATCAGATGCAGACCCGGCTTATCGAGCAGGATGCCGGCGAAGCGCGCCAGCCGATGACGTTAATTATGGTCCATGCTCAGGATCACTTAATGAACTCACTGCTCGCCCGTGAATTTTCGGAAGAGTTAATTCATTTATACCAGCGTTAATTTATATCAATATTTAACAACTGTATCCGGAATAAATACACCAGCTTATCCTGGCGGGATGGCTATTATCTGAATATATGAATTATTAAAAGCGAGATAATTATGAAAACTGTAAAAATGCTGCCATTAGCAATGGCGGTCGTCGCCGCGCTGTGCCCAATTTCCGTATTCGCGCAAGAATTTACGCAGGAACAGATCGACGCCATTGTGGCGAAGGCCGTCGATAAAGCCCTCGCCGAGCGCCAGGCGAAAATCGACGC
>NZ_PDEL01000040.1:0-3250 GCF_002556465.1 Klebsiella sp. MBT K-1
AAATTTCGACGCGTCGAAATTTCTGCGTGCTGATCACCCACGTTAAATCTGCCCCCCTCATGTTGCTCAGCCATGCCTGACGGCTTGGCCAACGCCTCACGGTCGCACAGTAAACTGCGCACCCGTTCACCGTTATCGGGGAAGTTAATCACCTAAAATCCGCCTTTAGTGCCAGCATCCGCCCGAAATAGGCTGCTATTCACTCGTATGCATAGCCATGCAGGCACGCAGAAATCATCAGGGGCGTTTTCCAGGGGTATGGGCAGGGAAAGGTGCCGGAAACGTCCCTAAGGCCGCAGAAACGCGCTGAGGGGCTCTCAGGGGGTGCGGCCAAGAGATGTTATGGTAAATTGGACTCTCTACAGGAGAGTGTGTTTGTCAGCCTATTAACTTTTCGGATTACCGCGCTTCTTAGGTCTATTAACTTCACTTTTTCGATTCGCCTCTCTTTCTTCGATGAGCTCTTTCGAAAAACCTTCCAGCAGGTCTACCAGTCCGTTCAGATCGTAATGGTTTGTTGTTCTGGCATTGTCTTTCCCTTCTTTGTATCGAGGTATCCGCTTGATGGCACCACACTGTTCCAAATGAATAAAACTTCTTTGAACGGTTTTTAGTGAAACGCCCAGCATGTTCGCCAGTCTCTTTTTCGAAGGTCTTGGGGGGTTATCTTTTTCCCACCAATGCATTATGAGGTTTATGAGAACCATCGTATCAATACAGCTAAGACCCAACCTGGACTGATTTTCCAGTAAGGCATTTGGGATAATCGTCCATCCTGCAGAAATGTTTGTCTTCCCCCACTTGCTTACGTGGTTCTTTACTTCGCTCGACAGGTTATTTTTGTCTTCCATAAAACATGCATCCTGTGGTCATCTGAGGCTAGAGGGCATTTTATATATTGAACGTTTTACCGTTCACCTTGCGTCATTGTCTTAACGTATTGTCCCACTATATCTTTTTCTGTGTGGTCAAATCAGACCGTACCCTATGGTTTTTAAAGTCCACAGGGTGGGGTTTAAATGTACCATAGGATATGGTCTTTGTTGACCACTAACCAAAATGTTAGCAAATGATTTAAAGTGGTTTTTTTATGGCAAAATGTTTACTGGTCAAGGTCAGGAGGGAGACGAGCGTGGCGGTTTTTAGACAATGCGAAATTAGAGAAAAATATCTCGCGATTTACAAAGAGTCATTCGATGAAGTTATAACTTATCTTGAGAAGGCAGGCGCTTTAGAGCCCGGCGTTTTAAGGCTCACTACAATCGATGACAATGCTATTCGTGCATGGAAGAGCCAATGGAAAGGCAGGTCTCGTAAGCACGCTCATGGTGCTTGGGATTGGCAGAACCTTGTATCAAAGAGAGCTCGTTCTTGTAAAAGATTTGATGTGGCTGTTTGGGGAGAGGATGTGCTTTGTGGGCTTTCAGTTGGAAAGCTAACCCGTGGTAAAAAGACAGTTAGAATGGATTATCTAGAGGCTTGTCCAACCGCTCATCCGTTGGAGAAACGAATCACAATGATTGTGGTTGCTGTGGCTCTGTCAGTAGCTAAAAAAGTAGGGGCACAGCACGTAGCCATATTCAACCCGATAAAAGACAAAGAAGAAAAAGTGTTAAAACACTACCAGTCTTACGGGTTTACACAAAGAATGTTGTATGGACGCTTTTTGAAAAACGTGCTGTACAAAGAAGTTGTTTGATAGCTATGCGCCGTGAATACGACCACGTTGAACAAAGCCGTCATCTACTTTCATAGCAAGCAGGATGAAGTCCATAAGACCCTGATTGATTGGAGCTGAATCAGGAGAGGATGGATCCATTTTGCGTTGCTGTGCCTTTACCAGCTCACTTTTGCGCTCAGATACATAACTCATCTTGTGACTCTCTGTCTTGTATGGGGATGTAGACACTATAACAAGTGGATAAAAAAATAACGAGATCTCTATATTTTCAAAAAGAGATGACTGTTGTTGACTCGCCTCTTCTGCAAAGCGTACTCTTTTCTTTCAAAAGAAAAAAACCGCCTTTGCGGGGCGGTTTTTTTCCAGTTCATTGAGTTTGCGGCTCTTTGAACCTAGGTAACAGTCTTGTGCGAGACGTGTCACCAAATCTGTCCTTCCAGTGTAGCTGTAGTCAGGCTTTAACTTCAAGAACTCTCGATACACCTCTCGCACTCACTGCTACCAATGGCTACCGCCAGTGGCGCTTTGTCGTGTCTTTCAGGGTTGGATTCAAGAGTACAGTTACCTGATAAAGACGTGGTAGTCGGGCTGAACGGGGAGTTCGTGCATACAGCCCAGCTTGGAGCGAACCACCTACAAGGAACCCAGTTGCACGGGTAGGAATGAGAAAACGCCACCTTACGGCGGACTGCAACGGGTAAACCTCAGGGTGGGAACAGGAGAGCGCACGAGGGAGCGACCCATCGGAAACGGTGGGGATCTTTAAGTCCTGTCGGGTTTCGCCCCTTCTGATTTGAGCGCCGGAAATCGCCTGATTTCTGTGAGTCTCGTCAGGAGGGCGGAGCCTATGGAAAACCGGCAACGTCTCCGCTCTCTTTCACTCTCCGTTATGGCCTTCTGCCTGAGCAAGTAACGCTCGCCGCAGCGTCATGACCGAACGAAGTGAGCGAATGACCGAGGAAGCGTAATTTCTGTAATGCTGAACAGGGCTCTTATCGCTCGGTACTCCTGTTTCCACCCTGATACACGCTCTGCTGCAACGGTTTCCTGTCGGTTTCCACTTTTGCCTGCACAGCTATACAACGGCAACATCCGGGCAGGACATGTAAAGTTAGCTAACTTTACGCCTGCCTTATTCGCATGACTGCTCAAAGGAAAACCCATGATTGATGATCGTACACGACAACTTCGTGTAGACGGATTCCGTAAGGCCGAGGCTTCTCTCCGGCTTGAAGGCATGGCCCCGTCCGGAACCCCGCTTTATGAGTCCGTAAAGGCACGGATTCTTTCCGGTGACATTACCTTCGACGAGGGCCGTGCTGAAATACGGGCTCATTACCAGAAGCGGTCGAACTTTAACTGACGCGGACAGGAAATGTTTTGTGTCCACAGCCGGCTGCGCCGGCGCCACAAAACAGCGGGACAAGATGTGTCTTTGGAGTACCGCCGGCACGCCAAAGCCTCCTGGTCAGGCTCTGCCCGACACCCTGAAAAATTTCGACGCGTCGAAATTTCTGCGTGCTGATCACCCACGTTAAATCTGCCCCCCTCATGTTGCTCAGCCATGCC
>NZ_PDEL01000041.1:0-1465 GCF_002556465.1 Klebsiella sp. MBT K-1
GCTTTCCTCGTGAACGTGGAAAAGGCGTAACGGAGACGAATTATGGCTTATCAATCGCAAGACATTATCCGTCGTTCCGCGACTAACGGCTTCACCCCCGCGCCTCGCGCGCGGGACCACCAGGAAGAGGTGGCGAAGCTTATCGACGTCACCACCTGTATCGGCTGTAAAGCCTGTCAGGTGGCCTGTTCCGAGTGGAACGACATCCGGGATGAAGTCGGTCACAACGTCGGGGTGTACGATAACCCCGCCGACCTGACCGCCAAATCCTGGACCGTGATGCGCTTCTCGGAAGTGGAGCAGAACGACAAACTGGAGTGGCTCATCCGCAAGGATGGCTGTATGCACTGCGCCGACCCGGGCTGCCTGAAGGCCTGCCCGGCGGAAGGGGCGATCATTCAGTACGCCAACGGCATCGTCGACTTCCAGTCCGAGCAGTGCATCGGCTGCGGCTACTGCATCGCCGGCTGCCCGTTCAACGTGCCGCGTCTGAACCCGGAAGATAACCGCGTCTACAAATGTACGCTGTGCGTCGACCGCGTTAACGTTGGCCAGGAGCCGGCGTGCGTGAAAACCTGCCCGACCGGCGCTATCCACTTCGGCTCCAAAGAGGAGATGAAAACGCTGGCTGGCGAGCGCGTCGCCGAGCTGAAAACCCGCGGTTACGACAACGCGGGGCTGTACGATCCGGCCGGCGTTGGCGGCACGCACGTGATGTACGTGCTGCACCACGCCGACAAGCCGAACCTGTACCACGGCCTGCCGGAGAACCCGGAAATCAGCGCCACGGTTAAGTTCTGGAAAGGGATCTGGAAGCCTCTCGCGGCGGTCGGCTTTGCGGCCACTTTCGCCGCCAGCATCTTCCACTACGTCGGCGTTGGTCCGAACCGCGCGGAAGAGGAAGAGGACAATCTGGATGAAGAGAAAGACGAGGTGCGCAAATGAAAAGACGTGACACCATCGTGCGCTACACCGCGCCGGAACGCATCAACCACTGGGTCACTGCCTTCTGCTTCGTGCTGGCGGCGGTGAGCGGGCTGGGCTTTTTCTTCCCGTCCTTCAACTGGCTGATGCACATCATGGGCACCCCGCAGCTGGCGCGTATTCTGCACCCGTTCGTGGGCGTGATTATGTTTGCCTCGTTCATCATCATGTTCTTCCGCTACTGGCACCATAACCTGATCAACCGGGACGATATTTTCTGGGCGAAGAACATTCGCAAGATTGTGGTCAACGAGGAAGTGGGCGACACCGGGCGCTATAACTTCGGCCAGAAGTGCGTGTTCTGGGCGGCGATTATCTTCCTGGTGCTGCTGCTGGTGAGCGGGGTGATTATCTGGCGTCCGTACTTTGCGCCGGCCTTCTCCATCCCGGTTATCCGCGTCGCGCTGATGCTGCACTCCTTCTCGGCGGTCGCGCTGATCGTGGTGATCATGGTGCATATTTACGCCGCGCTGTGGGTGAA
>NZ_PDEL01000042.1:0-1278 GCF_002556465.1 Klebsiella sp. MBT K-1
TCCGGGCTTGTATGATTAACCCGTCAGAAAGAACCGGCCAGTTCTCTCTGATGGCGGTCCGGATGCCGTGTCCGGGCTTAGGCTTTCGCGCCTGTTCCGTAGATCCTTTGCACCGGACCGCCGTTCTTTCTCATGTGATAAACCGGACAGTATCATGGACCGGCTTTCACCGGTAACCCGTATTCGCAAGGTTGGTTTCACTATGGAAAATGAACTCCACTTCATCGGTATTGATGTCGCCAAAGCTAAACTGGATGTCGATATTCTTCGCCCTGATGGCCGGCATCGTTGTAAAAAATTTGACAATACCCTCTCCGGGCACGAAGCGCTGGTCCGCTGGCTTCGCGGCCATGATGTGAACCGTGCCCATGTCTGCATGGAATCCACCAGCACCTACATGGAAGACGCGGCCGCGCATCTGAGTGATGCCGGGTATACCGTGTCCGTCATCAACCCCGCCCTCAGTAAAGCTTTCGCACAGAGTGAGGGGTTGCGCAGTAAAACCGACAAAGTGGACGCCCGTATGCTGGCTCACTTCTGCCGGGAAAAACGCCCGCCAGCCTGGGAGGCCCCCCATCCGACAGAGCGGGCACTGAAAGCCCTGGTGTTACGCCATCAGGCGCTGACAGAGATGCAGACACAGGAGAAAAACCGGCGGGAAACCGCGCCGGAAGTTCAGCTGACCAGCATTGATATCCTGCTGGGGTGTCTGAGCGCGGAGCTGGCGCGTATCGAAAAACAGATAAAAGACCTGACGGATAATGACCCGGATATGAAACAACGGCGGAAGCTGCTGAACAGTATCCCGGGCATCGGAGAGAAAACGGCGGCGGTTCTGCTGGCGTATACGGGCCTGAAGCTGAAGTTCGGTACAGGGCGGCAGTTCGCGGCGTATGCAGGACTGACGCCGGTGCAGCATGAGTCAGGCAGCAGCGTGATGCGGGCGAGCCGGATGAGCAAGGCGGGACCGGTTCATCTGCGCAAAGCGCTATACATGCCAGCGTTATCGGCGCTGTACCATACGGCGTGGGGAAAAGCGTTCAGGAAAAGGCTGGAAGGGAATGGTAAGCGTGCGAAAGTCATCATAGGGGCGATGATGCGAAAGCTGGCGCAGGTGGCGTACGGTGTACTGAAGTCAGGAAAGGCGTTCGATGCGTCACAGCATGAGCTGTTGATAGCGTAAGAAAGCGTGCCGGATGAAACGACAGCGCGGGATGTCGCTGTCGTTGTTGTGCCTGTCATCCGGGAGCCGGAGAAGATGACAGTGGTGAAAAGAGT
>NZ_PDEL01000043.1:0-1188 GCF_002556465.1 Klebsiella sp. MBT K-1
GACTCGGACTCTGACAGCGACTCGGATTCCGACAGCGATTCGGACTCTGACAGCGACTCGGATTCGGACAGCGACTCGGATTCGGACAGTGACTCGGATTCAGACAGCGATTCCGACTCTGACAGCGATTCAGACTCCGACAGTGACTCGGATTCTGACAGCGACTCGGATTCCGACAGCGACTCTGACTCTGACAGCGATTCCGATTCCGACAGCGACTCGGATTCGGACAGCGACTCGGATTCCGACAGCGACTCCGATTCTGACAGCGACTCGGACTCGGACAGTGATTCCGATAGCGATAGCGACAGCGACTCCGATTCCGATAGTGACTCGGATAGCGACAGCGACTCCGATTCGGACAGCGATTCTGACTCCGACAGCGACTCCGATTCGGACAGCGATTCGGACTCCGACAGCGATTCTGACTCTGACAGTGACTCGGATTCAGACAGCGACTCGGATTCAGACAGCGATGCCGACTCTGACAGCGACTCGGATATTCCGCAGGCCAACGCGGATACCAATACTGCGCTGATCTCTGAGAACCATGACAATCTCGATGGTGTAAACGGTACGATTACCCAGTTGACTGGCGTGAACTTGCTTGGCGTAGTTGATGTTTCGCTGCTTAGCGGCAACAACTTTGACTTTACCGTCGCGAGTGGAACGACTCAGGATGTGGTGCTGGATATTTCCGGCGGGACAACGCTGAGTTCGGCGGCACTGATCAATACGCTGCTGCTTCTGCTGGGCGGTACCGATACCTTCCAGGCCGATCTCGCGGTGGTGAATACGGCGACCGGCGAAGTGGTTGCGTTGGCGTCGAATGCGGTGACTATCACGGCGGGAGGCGTCAGCCTGGATTACAGCGGTGGCGCCAGCTTCAGCGATCTGCCGGAAGGTAACTATACGGTGGTGATCTCGTCGCCGACGAATACCGGACTGCTGCCGACGCTGGTGAACTTCCTGGCAAATATCAGCGTGGTGACCGCGGTGGATGTTGCGGTAACCGATTCCGTAGGATACGAGTCCGCGATTATCAGCGGTAACGTCCTGCAGACGGATGCTGGCGGGGATGTTGGTGATATCGGTACGGATATTACCGTGACTAAATAGATGCGCGGAATAGTAGATCACTGAAAGGGAACTCAGCCCGGATTGTGCGATCTGATCAATCGCCAAACC
>NZ_PDEL01000044.1:0-1184 GCF_002556465.1 Klebsiella sp. MBT K-1
ACGCAGGAACAGATCGACGCCATTGTGGCGAAGGCCGTCGATAAAGCCCTCGCCGAGCGCCAGGCGAAAATCGACGCTGCCGCCGATAAAAAAGTGGATGTTATTACTAACCCGCAGACCACCGCCGCCTCGCCGGATATGGCGATCCCCTTCGGCCTCAAGTTCAGCGGCTACGCCCGCTACGGCGCGCAGTTCCAGACCGGCGATCAGAAGTTTGTCGGCGTGGATGGCTCCTATAACGGCGCCTCGGCGATCGGTCGTTTAGGCAACGAAGGCAACGGCGGCGAATTCCAGATAACCAAAGCCTTCAAGAGCAGTAAAGGCGCTATCTGGGATATCAACGTCATGTTTGACCACTGGAGCGATGAAGTTAACCTGAAAAAAGCCTACGTCGGCGTCACCAACGTGCTGGAATCTAACCCCAACGCTTATATCTGGGCCGGCCGCGACTTCCATCAGCGTCCGCAGCAGGGGATCAACGACTACTTCTGGATGAACCACGATGGCCAGGGCGCCGGGGTGAAAAACTTTGATATCGGCGGCGTGCAGTTTGACGTGGCGGGGGTGTCGCAGGTGGAGTCCTGTAGCCCGGAAGTGATGGCCGATGAGGCCAACCCGTCGCGCATCACCTGTACCGGCGGCTCCGGTACCGGCGATAACGGCCACTACGCCCTGACCACCAAAACCCACAACATCAAGGCCGGGCCGATCGACGTTGAGGTATACGCCAACTACGGCTTCGATTCGAAAGCGGTGGACAGCGACGAGCGTCTCGACGCCTGGCAGGGCGGGCTGGTGCTGAGCCACACCAACGACAGCGGCGTCAATAAAGTGATCCTGCGCTACTCCGATAACTCGGATAACAGCGTCTACAACAAAACCGATGACCTGACCGCTATCTACGCCAGCTTTGAAGGTCTGCATAAATTTACCCGGCAGGCGCAGATCGAATATCTGCTGGCCTTCCACGACTATGACAACGGCAAGGACAACACCGACAACCGTAAAAACTACGGCGCCATCGTCCGCCCGATGTACTTCTGGAACGACGTTCACTCCACCTGGCTGGAAGCGGGCTACCAGCGCGTCGACTACGACCAGGGCGGCGATAACCACGGCTGGAAGCTGACGCTGTCGCAGAACATCGCCATCGGAATGGGGCCGGAGTTCCGCCCGATGCTGCG
>NZ_PDEL01000045.1:0-1159 GCF_002556465.1 Klebsiella sp. MBT K-1
CTAAATAGATGCGCGGAATAGTAGATCACTGAAAGGGAACTCAGCCCGGATTGTGCGATCTGATCAATCGCCAAACCAACCAAAACCACCAACCGGACTGAGCGATGCCGATCATAGCACCAATACCCCGTGGCGAACGACGCCTGATGCAGAAAGCTATTCATAAAACGCGCGATAAAAATCATGCCCGCAGACTCACGGCCATGCTGATGCTTCATCGGGGTGAACGGGTCAGCGATGTTGCCAGAACTCTCTGTTGTGCTCGTTCATCCGTTGGTCGCTGGATTAACTGGTTTACGCACTCAGGTATTGAAGGCCTGAAATCCTTACCCGCAGGGCGCTCCCGACGCTGGCCTTTTGAACATATTTGCACCCTGTTACGTGAGCTGATAAAGCATTCTCCCGGCGATTTTGGTTATCAACGTTCACGCTGGAGCACCGAATTACTGGCAATAAAAATCAATGAGATAACCGGTTGCCAGTTACATGCAGGAACCGTTCGCCGCTGGTTGCCATCTGCGGGGCTTGTATGGCGCAGGGCCGCGCCAACTCTGCGTATCCGTGACCCACATAAAGATGAAAAGATGGCGGTAATCCACAAAGCGCTGGATGAATGCAGCGCAGAGCATCCGGTATTTTATGAAGATGAAGTGGATATCCACCTTAATCCTAAAATCGGTGCGGACTGGCAGTTGCGCGGACAGCAGAAACGGGTAGTGACGCCGGGGCAGAACGAAAAATACTATCTGGCCGGCGCACTGCACAGTGGCACGGGTAAAGTCAGCTACGTGGGCGGCAACAGCAAAAGTTCAGCGCTGTTTATCGCTCTGCTGAAGCACCTGAAAGCCACTTACCGGCGGGCGAAAACAATCACGCTGATCGTTGATAACTACATTATCCATAAAAGCCGCGAAACACAGCGCTGGTTGAAAGCAAATCCCAAGTTCAGGGTAATTTACCAGCCGGTTTACTCGCCGTGGGTGAATCATGTGGAACGGCTATGGCAGGCACTTCATGACACGATAACCCGTAATCATCAGTGCCGCTCAATGTGGCAGTTACTGAAAAAGGTCCGCCATTTTATGGAAACCGCCAGCCCATTCCCCGGAGGAAAACATGGTCAGGCAAAAGTGTAGCGGTATTAGGCGCAGCTATTTAG
>NZ_PDEL01000046.1:0-983 GCF_002556465.1 Klebsiella sp. MBT K-1
TCTCACGTTGAATATGACACCCCGACTCGCCACTACGCGCACGTAGACTGCCCGGGCCACGCCGACTATGTTAAAAACATGATCACCGGTGCTGCGCAGATGGACGGCGCGATCCTGGTTGTTGCTGCGACTGACGGCCCGATGCCGCAGACTCGTGAGCACATCCTGCTGGGTCGTCAGGTAGGCGTTCCGTACATCATCGTGTTCCTGAACAAATGCGACATGGTTGATGACGAAGAGCTGCTGGAACTGGTTGAAATGGAAGTTCGTGAACTTCTGTCCCAGTACGATTTCCCGGGCGACGACACCCCGATCGTTCGTGGTTCCGCTCTGAAAGCGCTGGAAGGCGACGCAGACTGGGAAGCGAAAATCATCGAACTGGCTGGCTACCTGGATTCTTACATCCCGGAACCAGAGCGTGCGATTGACAAGCCGTTCCTGCTGCCGATCGAAGACGTATTCTCCATCTCCGGTCGTGGTACCGTTGTTACCGGTCGTGTAGAGCGCGGTATCATCAAAGTTGGCGAAGAAGTTGAAATCGTTGGTATCAAAGAGACTGCGAAGTCTACCTGTACTGGCGTTGAAATGTTCCGCAAACTGCTGGACGAAGGCCGTGCTGGTGAGAACGTTGGTGTTCTGCTGCGTGGTATCAAACGTGAAGAAATCGAACGTGGTCAGGTACTGGCTAAGCCGGGTTCCATCAAGCCGCACACCAAGTTCGAATCTGAAGTGTACATTCTGTCCAAAGACGAAGGCGGCCGTCATACTCCGTTCTTCAAAGGCTACCGTCCGCAGTTCTACTTCCGTACAACTGACGTGACTGGCACCATCGAACTGCCGGAAGGCGTAGAGATGGTTATGCCGGGCGACAACATCAAAATGGTTGTTACCCTGATCCACCCGATCGCGATGGACGACGGTCTGCGTTTCGCAATCCGTGAAGGCGGCCGTACCGTTGGCGCGGGCGTTGTTGCTAAAGTTCT
>NZ_PDEL01000047.1:0-785 GCF_002556465.1 Klebsiella sp. MBT K-1
CCTTACACCGAACGTTACTGCTTCCGTCCGGTAGAGATCCCTCGCCCGGTCATCCCGGGTACGCTTCCGGCCCGGATCGAAAGTCGCGAAAAAAATGATACCTACGCACACCTGGACGAGCAGGGGCGCTATCGGGTGAAGCTGGACTTCGACCGGGAGGGGACGGAACCCGGTTACGGTTACCTGTGGCTGCGAATGGCGAAACCTTATGCCGGTGAAACGCTGGGCTGGCATACGCCGCTCATCGACGGCACCGAAGTGGCGATTGCGTACAGCAACGGCGATATTGATCTGCCATACATCGCGTATGCGCTGCACGACTCCGAACATTCCGACCACGTCACCCGTGACAATCACACCCGCAATATCCTGCGGACTCCGGCGAACAACAAACTGCGGATGGAAGACAGGCGCGGTGAGGAGCACATCAAGCTCGCCACGGAGTACGGGAAAACACAGCTCAATACCGGGCACCTTGTGGACAGCCAGGGGCAACGTCGCGGTACGGGCACAGAGCTGCGCACCGATGAGTGGGGAACCCTGAGAGCAGGGAAGGGACTCTTTGTCGCTGCGGATGCTCAGGCGAAAGCCCAGGGTGATGCTCTGAATATGGATACCGCGCAGAGGGAAATCGACAGGCTTAATCAGCAACTGCAACAGCTGGAAATGGCCGCAGAACAGGCGCAGGCGCTGAAGGCGGATGTCGACAGCCAGATACAGATGTTTGAGCAGCGGCTGAAACCGCTCAATGAAGCGGTGCTTTTCTCGGCCCCGGAAGGCATGGC
>NZ_PDEL01000048.1:0-520 GCF_002556465.1 Klebsiella sp. MBT K-1
GAAGTCGTAACAAGGTAACCGTAGGGGAACCTGCGGTTGGATCACCTCCTTACCTGAAAGAACCTGCCTTTGTAGTGCTCACACAGATTGTCTGATGAAAAATAAGCAGTAAAAAATCTCTGCAGGCTTGTAGCTCAGGTGGTTAGAGCGCACCCCTGATAAGGGTGAGGTCGGTGGTTCAAGTCCACTCAGGCCTACCAAATTTCTGCTGATGCTGCGTTGCGGCGACACTCACATACTCTAAGTATGCTTCGTGTCACCACGCCTTGCTTCAACAGAAATTAAGGTTGATGAGATTTCACTACGATGGGGCTATAGCTCAGCTGGGAGAGCGCCTGCTTTGCACGCAGGAGGTCTGCGGTTCGATCCCGCATAGCTCCACCATCTTTACTGCACACCACAAGAAAACTTCAGAGTGTACCTGAAAAGGTTCACTGCGAAGTTTTGCTCTTTAAAAATCTGGATCAAGCTGAAAATTGAAACGACACACAGTTAATGTGTGTTCGAGTCTCTCAAATTT